>CADBOE010000057.1 GCA_902796205.1 uncultured Ruminococcus sp.
AATGCTTGAACACTTATTGCAATAATGAGGCACTTGCAGTGATGCGAGTGCCTTTTTGAATGGAGGATTTTATATGGGAATTATAAGTGGTTTGTTTAAAAGCAGGGATAAGCCCACGGATAGTACGGCAGGAAACCTATCTGATTTAAAGACGAGTAAATCACGTGAAAAGTTTCAGGTAATATAAAAAAGTAAACTGATAAAATCTTCTTATACAGAAATAAATAGACGCAGCAATTTAGACCGGTTTCCCCGGATTCGATCTTCTCTAAGCGTTCCTCGGAAGAGACCGTCTGATTGGTGTCTGTGAGATGAAACACAGTGAATATTAGGAGCGGAGCATTATTTGCACTATGAAAAACCGGCGTTTACGCCGTTTGGCTTGTAATGAAATTTACGCAAGATTTTGCATGCCGGTTGAGCCGGTTATTATTTCGGCAAACACCGCCGGACGGTCTTGACAAAACGCCTGAACCGCTGATAACAAATTCGGCAATACACAAACCGTAAAGATTCGGGATAAAGCGTGAACAGCGTGAACAGCATCGGGGAACAAAACCGGGAATCGGGTAAAATCAGGTTGACACAGGTGCCGCTTTTCAGCCATAATTGGACCGTGATCCTGTACTGACGCAGGGAGCAATAGCTGATTTATGTTATAATATTTTTTTCGGAGGCCATTATGAAAAAATCGGTTAGAATACTGACGATCCTGACAGTTCTGGCGTTGGCGGCGGGCGCGTTCTCCTGTACTTCCGCTTTGCCGGGCACAGACGTAAACGATCCCGCCGGGGCGACAAAAGAGACGTCCGGGCCGGCCGAGGCAACAGAAGAAGCGCCTGAACCTTCGGAGACGCCGAAAGATACGTTCGGATACAGACCGCTTGATTTTAAGGCGGAGAACCTCTCGTGGGAGATACAGAACGTTTTTGCGGGCGATTACGTAAAGAACGAGACCGTGATGTTTATCGACAAGGGCGACACGAAGGCGCTTATGTATAAAATAGACAAGGTCATTTCGGTCACGTCGTACAACGGCAGAAAGAAGTACGAGGAAGGCCGCGATTACGAGGTTGTCGACGGCAAGCTCAGAGTGACCGAAAACAGCAAGATCCCGTGCATAACGAGCAAGAGATATTACTCGGGCGACGGCACGCTCGTTGTCGACGTTGACGGCGAGAAAAAGCCGGTTTACTGGGGCGAGGGAACGGCGATGACCAACTACCAGGTAAACGTTGAATATACACATTCCGACGCCTGGAACGGATATAAGCAGCAGTGCTTCGCCGGCATTTACGACAAGCTTTATAAAAAATTCGAGAACGGCGAGGACGTGACGATCGTTTTCTACGGCGACAGCTGTACGTACGGCGCCGCATCGTCGTTTGCGTATAATTATTCGCCGTACCAGTATTCATACGCGCTGCTCGTGACCAATGCGCTCGCGGATATTTTCGGATACACGGTTCATTACGAGAAACCAAAGCTCGCCGGTACGGGTCCGGTGCCGAAAAAAGATTACGTTGCCGGGGACAGAGGGACGATAACCTACGTAAACAACAGCGTCGGCGGTTGGACGACGGCGGACGGCGTGAGCAATTTTGACAAGTACGTAAAACCGTATATCGAGAAGTACGGCTGCGACCTTTTTGTCGTTGATCTCGGAGGAAACGACGGCAATATCCCGCCGGAGAAGACCGCCGCGAACGACAAAGCGATCATCGACCGCGCAATTGCGCTCGCCCCGGATTCAGGCGTTATCATCATGTCAACGCTTCTCAACCGCCCGGATTCCAACTGGGCCGGAAACGACGCTCACCAGGAGCCGCTTCTTGTGGAGCTTTCGGGAAAATTGAGAGATGAAGGGATTCCGTGCGCCGTCTGCGGCATCACGTCAATGACGGCTTCGGTTCTCGAGCGGATCAAGTTTGAAGATTTTTCCGGAAACAATATCAACCATCCGAACGATTTCTGGGCAAGGCTGTACGCGAACACGCTGTTTGAGACCCTTGTCGGATACGGTAACCTGTCGTAACTTTCTTGATTTTCTGACGGTATTTTCAGCCGCATTTAGGCAAAAAAGCCATTTGCGGCTGAATTTTTTGATGCGGTTTCACCCGCGTTTCGAGGAAATCGCCGTTTGCGGCTGAGCTTCAAATCAAACGGCCGCAGCACAATAATGTGCATATTTATTTACAATTTATACAAGTATAAAATCATTATAACCCATTGACACGGTAGGTTGGTGGCAGTATAATGATCCCGGTTTACGCCAAAGGAGGTAAACGCGATGACGAACGGCACGTCCGAAAAGAGAAACAGCATCAGCATCAGCATCAGCATCACCTACGTCAACATTACCGGCATGATGCCTTATGAGACCTGTTGTCCCCGAATGTGTCGGCCTGCCGCGCAGGAATGGTACAACGGCGTTGTTCCCGGGGAGATCCGATGTTGACCGCTGTCAGGTCGATATTCGTTTTCCCGGCGATTTTCGAAATAATCACCGGGCTGTTTTTTTAGAGAAGACAAAAGAAATAAAAGGAGCTGTATATTATGAGCGAATACAGATTTGAGACGTTGCAGCTGCACGTCGGACAGGAACAGGCGGATCCGGCTTCCGATGCCCGCGCCGTTCCGATCTATCAGACCACATCATACGTTTTCCGCAACAGCAGGCACGCGGCGGACAGGTTCGGACTCGCGGACGCGGGAAACATATACGGAAGGCTTACCAACTCGACGCAGGAGGTGCTTGAAAAACGGATCGCCGCTCTCGAAGGCGGAAGCGCTGCTCTGGCGCTCGCATCCGGGGCGGCCGCGATCACTTACACGATCGAAGCGCTTGCGGCGAACGGCGGTCATATAGTTGCTCAGAAGACGATCTACGGCGGTACGTACAACCTGCTTGCGCACACGCTTCCTCAATACGGGATAAGGACAACGTTCGTTGATATCCACGATCTTTCCGAGGTGGAGGCGGCAATTACGGACGACACCAGGGCGCTGTTCCTTGAAACGCTCGGAAATCCGAACAGCGATATTCCCGACGTCGATGCGGTTTCGGAGATTGCGCACAAAGCCGGAATTCCCGTCGTGATCGACAATACGTTCGGCACGCCGTATCTTATAAGACCTTTTGAGCACGGAGCGGATATCGTCGTCCATTCGGCTACGAAATTTATCGGAGGGCACGGCACCACGCTCGGCGGGATCATCGTGGAATCGGGAAAATTCGACTGGAAGGCGGCCGGAAAATATCCGAATATCGCCGAACCGAATCCGAGCTATCACGGCGTATCTTTTTATGACGCTGCGGGATCCGCCGCCTTTGTAACGTATATCCGCGCGATACTTTTAAGGGACACGGGCGCCGCGATCTCGCCGTTCAACGCGTTCCTGCTTCTGCAGGGCGTGGAGACGCTTTCGCTCCGGCTTGAACGTCACGCTGAAAATACGAAAAAGGTCGTGGAGTATTTGAATGATCACCCGAAAGTGGAAAGGGTCAATCATCCGTCGCTTCCCGGACATCCGGATCATGCGCTCTATGAGAGATATTTTCCGAACGGTGGAGGCTCGATCTTCACGTTTGACGTAAAAGGCGGACGCGAAGAGGCGTGGAGATTCATCGACAATCTCAGGATCTTTTCATTGCTCGCCAACGTGGCCGACGTAAAGAGTCTCGTTATCCATCCGGCATCCACCACTCATTCTCAGCTGAGCGGGAAGGAACTGCTCGATCAGGGGATAAAGGAGAATACGATCAGGCTCTCGATCGGCACGGAGCACATTGACGACATCATCGCGGACCTTGAAAACGGCTTTGCGGCCATATGAACGGAAAGGGAGGTTTTTAAAATGTCAAGTATCTATAAAGGGACACTCGGGCTTGTCGGAAATACTCCGCTCGTGGAAGTCGTAAACGTTGAGAAGGAATTGAAGCTTCCGGCTACCGTGCTGGTGAAGCTGGAATATTTCAATCCCGCCGGCAGTGTAAAAGACAGGATCGCGAAGGCAATGATCGACGACGCAGAAGAGAGAGGCGTTCTGAAAGAGGGCTCCGTCATAATCGAGCCCACGTCCGGAAATACGGGGATTGGTCTCGCCGCCATCGCCGCCGCCAAAGGATACCGCGTGATACTCACGATGCCGGAGACAATGAGCGTGGAACGGAGGAGCATCCTGAAAAACTACGGAGCCGAGATCGTGCTTACGGATGGCGCAAAGGGCATGAAAGGCGCGATCGAAAGGGCGGAGGAGCTCGCGAAGGAGATACCCGGGAGCATCATTCCGGGGCAGTTTGTGAATCCGGCAAATCCTGCCATCCACAAAGCGACCACGGGACCGGAAATATGGCGGGACACGGATGGCAGAGTCGACGTCTTTATAGCAGGCGTCGGGACGGGAGGAACCGTCACAGGCGTCGGCGAATTTCTGAAGGAGCAGAATCCGGACGTCAGGATCGTTGCCGTCGAGCCGGAGGATTCGCCCGTTCTTTCGGAGGGCAGGGCAGGCTCCCACAAAATACAGGGAATCGGCGCGGGATTTGTCCCGAAGGTCCTTAATACGGGCGTGTACGACGAGGTATTCCGGGTTTCGAACAGGGACGCTTTCGATACGGCAAAGCTGATCGCGAAGAAAGAAGGTATTTCCGTCGGAATATCCTCGGGAGCGGCTCTGTACGGCGCGATAGAGCTCGCAAAAAGGCCGGAGAACAATGGAAAGGTGATCGTGGCGCTGCTGCCGGACAGCGGCGACAGATATTATTCCACGCCGTTGTTTGCGGACAACTGAA
>CADBOE010000058.1 GCA_902796205.1 uncultured Ruminococcus sp.
CCTCCATGGGCATTATGATAACCGCGAGCCACAATCCGAAAGAATATAACGGATACAAGGTTTACGGACCCGACGGGGCCCAGCTTTCTCCCGAGGACAGCGAGCAGATCTCGGCAAGGATGAAAAGAATCGCCGATTACAGGAAAATGAAGATTTTTTCGTTTGAAAGCATGCTCGGTAACGGAACCGTTTCGTATTGTCCGGCCGCTCTGAAAAAGGATTATCTCGGCGTTGTCCGCGCGCTCATTCCGGAAAACAGTCCCGCCGATTCGGATCTTGCCGCCCTGAAAGTCGTCTATACTCCTCTTCACGGAGCGGGAGCCGGATACGTTCCGGAGATACTTGCGATGATCGGCACCGGAGAAGTACGCCTTGTGGAAAAGCAGATGATTCCTGACGGAAATTTTCCTACGGTGAGCGTTCCCAATCCGGAAAATGCCGAAGTTTACGGGCTTGCGCTGGCCGAAGCGAAGATTTCCGGCGCCGATATTATTCTCGCCACGGATCCCGATTCGGACAGAACGGGAGCGTACGTGAGAAACAGGGAGGGCGGCTACGAACTGCTTTCCGGAAATGAGATAGGCGAGATCCTGCTTAAAAGAAGGATTGGACTGAATACGCATCCGAAGCCTTTCGCGGTCTCCACTCTCGTTTCCACCCGGCTTTCTTCAAAAATATGCAAAGCGGACGGCGTCAGATACGTCGACGTTCTTACCGGGTTCAAATTCATCGGAGAACAGATAAGGCTGCTCGAGGAAAACGAAGGAATGAAATTCATTTTCGGATTTGAGGAAAGCTACGGTTATCTCGCCGGAAGCTACTGCCGCGACAAGGACGCCGTCGCTTCGTGCATGCTGCTCTGCGAAGCCTGCGCGTTCTATAAAAAGCAAGGGATGACGATTCCGGAGGCGCTCGACAGTATTTATGCCGAGGCGGGAGCCGAGCACGAGCTGCAGACGTCGCTCGTCCTGAAAGGCGAAGAGGGGGCGTCGGAAATGAAAAGGATCATGACGGAAGTCAGAAAACTCGGAGCCGGCGTTCTTGCCGGGGAAAAGCCGGTTTTCTATATGGATCTGCTTGAAAATACTCGTTATGACGTGATAAAGGGCGGAAAATACAGGAAATCCGCTGAAGACCGCTTTCCGCCTTCCGACGTTCTTTATTATTCGTACGACGGTTTCTGGTTCTGTCTGCGTCCGTCCGGCACGGAGCCGAAAATCAAAATTTATTTCGGCGCGGGAGGGAAAAACCGCTCCGATGCGGCTGCAAACGCGGCAGATCTTCGCGACCGCGTGATGAAAACGATTAAATCGCTCTGACGCGAATAACGAATATCAGCCCGCCCGGCGCGTCAGACGGAGGATAAACGAATTGCCTGATTTTGTACATCTTCACGTGCATACTGAATACAGTCTGCTCGACGGCGCGTGCCGCATAAACGAGCTTTGCCGCAAAGCGTCCGGAATGGGAATGAAAGCGCTTGCCGTCACGGACCACGGCACGATGTACGGCGTCGTCGACTTTTACGAGGCATGCATCGCAAACGGCATAAAACCGGTCATCGGCTGCGAGGTATATACGGCAGCGAGGTCGCGGTTTGACCGCGATCCCGTTATTGACGCGGAGTACGGGCATCTTATTTTGCTTGCCGAAAACGATACCGGATACCATAATCTCATTAAACTTGTTTCCGCCGGTTTTACTGAAGGCTTTTATTATAAACCGAGGATAGATACAGAGCTCCTTCGCCGCTATTCCGGAGGCATCATCGCCTGTTCTGCGTGTCTTAAAGGCGACGTGCCAAGGCTCATTCTCGCCGGCGATCGTGAAGGCGCGAAAAAGAAAGCTCTGGAATTCCGCGATATTTTCGGCGAAAACAATTTTTTTCTTGAGCTGCAAAGCAACGGTCTCGAGGAGCAGCGCGCCGTCAACGCAGGTCTCGTACGCATCTCGGAGGAAACCGGGATCCCGCTCGTTGCCACCAACGACGTACATTACATCGAGCCTTCCGACAGAGATATGCAGGACGTACTTACCTGCATACAGACAGGGAAAAAGCTTTCCGACGAAAACAGGTTGAAATTTTCCACCGATACTGCCTATCTCAGGTCGCCGGACGAAATGTACGGTCTTTTCAAAAACGTGCCTCAGGCCATTGAAAACACGGTACGCATTGCGGAAAGGTGCAACGTCGAGCTCAGATTCGGAAGGCCTGTTCTTCCGGTGTTCGATATTCCTTCCGGGTATGACGCCGAAAGCTATTTGAGGAAATTATGCTTTGACGGCGCTTCCGAAAGATACGGATCCGTTATTCCCGGCGAAGTGAGCGAAAGGCTCGGATATGAGCTTGCCGTCATCGCCGGGATGAATTATTGCGAATATTATCTGATCGTCTGGGATTTTATCCAGTTTGCCCGCGAAAACGGCATAAAAGTCGGACCGGGGCGCGGTTCCGGAGCCGGTTCTCTTGCCGCGTACTGTCTGAAGATAACAGACGTCGATCCGCTGCGGTTCAATCTCGCGTTCGAGCGTTTTCTGAACCCGGAGAGGATCAGCATGCCCGATTTCGATATTGATTTCAACGACGAACGAA
>CADBOE010000059.1 GCA_902796205.1 uncultured Ruminococcus sp.
GACGTGGTTTCCGTTTTCCTGCGGCTTGATATAATGCGTAAATTCGCCGGTAACGGTCGAATCGAACACGTCCATGCGGGCGATCCTGTTCATGTCGCTGTAGGAATTCGCCGGGCCCATGCCGAAATAACGGAGCTTTTCGTTTCCGGGCGGGCAGATCCACGTGAAGCCGAAGCGCGGCAGGCACGGGAGGGCGTCGGCAAGTCTGCCCGTGACGCTGAGCGATATTTCGCCGTTTCCGAAAAACACCCAGAAAACGGAATATTTAACGAGCGGCATGAGCGACGGAGCGGCGATCCGGTAGTCGGACAGTATCTCCGTGTGAGTGGGGGAGATATTGATCACGCGCGACCCGTAGCAGCCCTCGGACGCCCTGTCGAGCCGGTGCTGCTCCCATACGCGGCGGATATTGCGGTCGTTGTCCGTCGGAGCGCGCCAGACTGAGAAGCCGGTGGGAGCGGCGAGCATTTCGATGCCGTTCCACGTCGCCTTAGTGAGAAAACCGCCTGAGAGATCGAAAACGTACCTGAAATCGCGGCCGGTGAACGTAACGGTGCGTCCGTCTGCGCTTATCTCGCTCTTCATCGGTTCCATCATATCCGACGTCACGATCTCGGGAGAGGTCTGTTCGACCGGCAGCCTGAACTGGCGCGTGCCGAGGATCCACCCGGCGGGAACGGCGGCGATGCTCTTCTTCGACGTTACGGTGAAGTCGATATAGATCTCTTCGTAGGACAGCTCCGGCAGTTCGGCGTCGATCTTCACGACGGCGCTTTCGTGCGGAGCGGCGCTGATGCCGTCGATTTCTCCTTCCGCGATCGTTTCCGTCTGGCCGTGGATCCTGTAGGAGATCCTGACGGTATCGCGGAGATCGAGGAAGTCGTACCTGTTCGTGACCGTGAATTCGAGCGGCTTCGCGGGATCGTACGAAAGCTCCGCGGGGCAGAGGATCTCCCTGTATTCGAGCAAGCCCGTACTCGGGACGCGGTCGGGATCGACAAGGCCGTCAACGCAGAAATTGCCATCGTGCGGATATTCGCCGAAGCATCCGCCGTACGTGAAAAATTCGCGCGATCCGGCTGCGGGACGGCGCTCGGGTCCGTACTGGGGCAGGCGCGCCGCCGTTGCGGTCGACAATCCTCTCACGGATCGGACTGCATGATCGGCCCACTCCCAGACGCAGCCCCCGATCGCGTTGGGATATTTATAGAAAAGCTCCCAGTACGCAGCGAGGTCGCCGGGGCCGTTGCCCATCGCGTGGGAATATTCGCACATGAAAAACGGCTTCGCGGGCGTTCCCGTCTTTTTGGCGTTTTCAAGGCCGGCCTCGCAGAGGTTTTTCACGTAACCGGCGTCGGAATACATGCGGCTGAAAACGTCCAGCTCCGGGGCGTCGGCGCCGTTTTCGTAATGGACCGGTCTCGACGAGTCTCTTTTGTGCGTCCATTCGGCCATCGCCCTGTGGTTGGCCCCGTAGAAAGCCTCGTTGCCGAGGGACCAGAAAATGACGGACGGATGGTTTTTCTCCTGTTCGACCATGCGTTCCATTCTGTCGAGGTAAGCGTCCCTCCACGCGGGATCGTCCGTAAGGATGCACGTCGTGTCCCTGCCCGTTTCGAGCGCGCCGGCGTGGGTGCCGTGAGTTTCGAGATCCGTCTCCGCTATGACGTAGAAGCCGTAATAGTCGCAAAGATTGTAAAATCTCGGAGCGTTCGGATAATGCGACGTCCTGATGCAGTTAATATTGTGCTTTTTCATGAGCACGAGCTCGCCGGCAGTCTCTTTAAGCGGCGTCACGTGACCGAGATCGGGGTGCGTATCGTGCCTGTTCACACCCTTCAGCTTTACGGGAGAGCCGTTTATGAGAAGCTCTCCGAGAGGGCTGAAAGCGACGGTGCGGAAGCCCGCGTTCACGGGGATCACTTCTCCGCCTGCTATGAGGAGCACGGTATAGAGATAGGGGGTCTCGGCCGTCCAGAGGCGCACGTCCGCGGGCGCGTCGAACGTGAACGAAAAAGCTCCGTTTCCGTCGGCGGTCGCCTCGGTCTTCGCTATCAGACGTCTTCCGTCATCGTAGAATTCGGCGGCGACCCGGAGTCCGGCCGCTTCCGGTCCTTCGGCGCATCCGTCGACGGTCAGCTTATCCGTACCGGCGTGAACGAAAAAGTCCCGCACGTGCGTATCGCTCCTTGCCAGCAGATAAACGTCGCGGAAAATGCCGGAAACGCGGTAGAAGTCCTGATCCTCAAGATAAGTCGACCACGCGTACTTGCATACCGCGACGGCGATCGAATTGACTTCGCCGGGAGCGGTGCGCAGCAGGGGAGTGATATCGAATTCGGACGGCAGATGCGAGCCCTGCGAGAAGCCGGCGTACCGACCGTTTATATATACGTAGAAAAACGTGTCTACGCCCTCGAAATTGAGATAGACCTTCTTTCCCGCGAACTGCCGCGGCAGAGTGAACTCGCGGCGGTAAACGCCCACGGGATTCTCCCGGGGCACGTACGGCGGATCGAGAGGAATGGGATAGTCGACGTTTACGTATTGCGGTATTCCGTACCCGTACATCTGCCAAGAAGACGGGACCTTGAGCTTTTCGGTGCGGCAGCTTCCCGGCTCGAAGCCGGCTTCGAAGGCCGCCGCGGCGTCGTCGGTATTTTCAAAATAGCTGAATTTCCAGTCTCCCTTCAGGGATTCCATAAAGCCGCCTATCTCGCAAAGACCGTCCGTCAGCGCGTGTATGCCGTTCAGCGCGCCGCAGCGGCAGGTGTACGGCACGTACCACGAGCGTGGTCTTTCGGTATTTTCCGAGACGGTTCCCGGATCCTGCAATTTTGTAAAATCAGGTGCTTTCATTGTCTGTCTCCTTTCAGATCAGCGCTTTCGCGGACGGGAGGCGTTTCACCGCTCGCGGTAAATACGTACATTTCAAGTTTTTCGCCCGGAATATACAGGAACAGCTTTTCCTGTTTCTGTGAGTAGTGCATTTCGCACCTGAGAGCATCCAGTAAAAACATAAATGAGCCGGCGCCGTAAACGATTACTTTTTCTTCTCCGAAAAAGTTGATGAAGCCGCCGTAGTCCTCTTTGAGCACGGCGAACGTGCCGCGGCCTTCTGCTTCGAGGGCGGAAATGTCTGCCGCGGTCATCACCGAACCGTTGACGTAGCCCCCGGTCAGCTTGTAATAGCCGGGCTCCGGAACGGCCCAGTAGATCGGCTTCGCGTCCTCCGTGTACACGCCGCGGGACGGCGCTTTTTCGCTGCTCAGCGTGAATTCGAGGCGCGACGTCTCGCCGGAAACGGTTACCGTGTCGCCGCTGAGCGTGACCGGTATCGCCTGCCCGACGGCGGCGTTCGTTATCGAGTCACCGTCCCAGAATATCTCTTCTTCCTCGCCGTAAAGATTTATGAATCCGGTCCCGCCGGCCTCCAGAACGAGAAAAGCTCCGGAGCCTTCCAGAAACGAAATCGCGACGGATTCGGCATCCAGCTCGAGACCGTTCATCATGCCTCCGGAAAGAGGATAATAACCGGGCTTTAAACCGGATCCGCTGTCGGGATCGACGGTCGCATTCGCGGGAGTTCCGGCCGGGGTTTCGGACGCCGGCAATCCGGTATTCAGCGGTGCGCCGGGCGTTGCTACGGAGGTTCCGTTTCTTCCGCAGCCGGAAAAAGGCAGCGCGAGCAGAACGGCTAAAACGATCGCGACCGGCGTTCCGCGGAACGCGCCGGCCCCCGTCCGCGCAGTTTCAATATCGCTGTTAATCGCCCTCTTCATTTCATTCAGACCTCCGAACGCGCTCACATGATAGTGTCCCGGATTGTAGCAGATTTAATGTGATTCCGCAATATTGACAGTGCCTGCCGAAAGGTGGTATATTAATATTAAGTATAATTTGTTCGCGGCGGATATGCACGTTTGCCGCAAAATAATAATCAGGAGGTAAAAAATGAAAAAAGTCATTTCCGTAGTGCTGACGATGGTAATGTTGCTCTCGATGTGGACGCTGTTCGTGAACGCCGCCGATCCGGCTCTCGAAATCACTCCGACGATGCTTGCCGCACCGGGAAATATGTACCTTAACGACGTTTCGGCACAGGTAGCTGAAGAAGGCGGAGTCGTTTTCGCCAGATTCACGACGGCGGATTCTTCAAACGGGGATCCGTGGGTATGGTTTCAGCCCGTTCCGTCTACCACGAAGGAGAATCAATATGCCGCGATCAGGTACCGCTCTACTTTCAGCGGATCCGCTTCGATTTACGCGAAGGTCGCGGAGCCCCATGCCGATTTCGTGCTGAACGGTGACGGCGAGTGGCATACCGCGGTCGTCGACCTTTCGGCCTGCGGCGCAAACTGGACTGGAGAGTTCAACCGTCTGGACGTCCAGAACGGAAAAGGCGGATACGTGGATTATGCCGGCATTGCACTGTTTCCGGACTCCGACTCCGCGGCGAAGTACACCGGACCGTCGGACCAGATACAGCGCGTCAACAGCTATACCGCTGACGGCGGTGTCGGAACGTGGGTAGGAAACGGCGCCGGAAGAGTACCGGCGGCCGGCGTCGCGTTCAATGCGGCTGCTCCGTTTATCGGCTTCGGAGTACCCCAGTTCTGGGGAAATGACGGAAGCGGCGTTATCGAGGTCAATCTCTACGCGTACGATACCGATTTTGCCACGGCGATCGCCGGCACGCCTCTCTACACGACCGATTTCACCTATACGGGCAACGGCGGCGAGATACAGTTCAGCATCGGAAAAGCGATGGCGCCCGGAAAATACGCGATCGCGTTTGAGGCGAAAACGGAAACGGGTTATTTCGTCCTTCCGAACAACAGCTCGTCCTACGGCTCGAACGTTCTCGAATTCTCTCCTTCCGCTTTCGGCTTCTTCGTGAATTTTGTGAAATCCGACGTTGAAAGCTATTTTGACAAACTGATCTCCGACAGAATGGATACCGTCGGCGGAAATCTCTGCCCCCAGGGAAGCACGCCCGTAAATCTCAAGGACGGCGATATAGCCGTACGCGTGACGGTGCCGGAAGGATACCTGCTTCGCTCCGTCACCGGACTTGCCAGCCCGACGTACACTGAGACGGAAAACTGCAACGCGGTCGCGAAGATATACGCGTGGGACACTGATTACGATACTACCGTGGCCGGAAACGTTCTTGCCACTGCCGAAGAGAAAAACCACGTCGACAACCAGAACATGCCGTTCGTGTTCGACAATCCGGTAAGAGGCGATCTGCTCATCGTCTTCTCGGCTTCGGGCACCGGCAGCGTCGGCTTCTGGTGCGGGAACGGCAAGGGAGTTGCCGCCGCCACGTTTTTCAACGGTCAGGAAAATACAGACAAATTCCCCGGCACGGATTATGAGCTTTACGTCAGCGGCGAAACGAAGGTAGGCTTCGACAGACTCTATATCAACAACGATACCCTGAGCTTCGACGAGTCGCTCAATCACGCTTCCGACGCAACCGTCGTGATCAATGCGGGGGACAAGCTCAATATTCTCGGCTGGGCGGCGAATTCCATCTCCGGACTCAAGAGGATCTACTGGACGCTCGACGGCGCCGAGAAGGCCTGCTCCGACACCTACAGGGCGAGAACGGACCTCAAGGATCATACCGGATTCGGCGTGAAATATCTGCAGAATTCCGGATTCGGACTCGATAACGATCTGATGGAGCTTACGGGCGTTTCGGAACTTCCGGCAAAAACGACCGCCACGGTGCAGATCATCGCCGAATTTGAAAACTCGTACAAGCAGGTGCTCAAGGAATTCAAGCTTGTCGTCGCAGGAAAGCTTCAGAACAGCCTTGACGCCCTCAGCGTGAACGTAAACGAATATCTGAAGGTCGAGAACAACCTTAAGGATGAAAAGAGCATCACCATAACCAGCGGCGACAAGCTCTACATACTTGGCTGGGCGGCCAAATACGGCACGAACCTCGACAAGGTGTTCTGGCAGTATATCGCCAAGCCCGACCAGAAGTTCGAGGACGGAGCCGAGATCGTAACGATGGATTGCTCCGACACCTATCGCGACAGGGCTGTCATCGCCGACGCGACGGGCATTCTTCCGGAATATCTCACGAAATCCGGATACGGAACCGATGAAAATATGATGGAGCTGCTCGGAGCTGACGCTCTCGCTCCCGGCTCTTATACCGTCAGGATAAGAGCTCTTCTCGAAGACGGCACGGACGGCGTAGTAAAATCCAGATTCAACCTTATCGTCGAGGAGAAGAAGCCTCAGAAGGAATTCAAGGAAGGCAGCTCCCGCGACCAGGTCACCGTCGACGGCGCCGACAAGGCTCTCGTCGGAGGCAACGCGGAAGTGACCGAGATCTCCGAGGATCTGAAGGATCTCATCGGCAAACAGATCCGCTTCTGGGGCTGGTATGGCAACAACGAAGCTCTGGACAAGTACGGCCTCGTTCTTGACGGCGGCGAGATGAAATATTACGACAGATACGAGGATGCCGGCATCGTCGCTCATCTGAAGGGCGTATTCGAAGAGGACGAGGTTTACGCGTCCCGCTTCGAGATCCTTACCGATATCACTCCCGGCTCCCACACCGCCGAGATCTACGCGATCTACGGCGACAAGCAGGTCCTCGTCTGGACCGTCAAGTACAACGCGACGGATGAGACTCAGCCCGCCACCGAAGAGCAGCCGCTTTCTATCGAGGCGTCTGTCAACGAGGAAGGCAAGCTCGTAATCAAAGTCACCGGTAAATTCGGCGAGAAAGACTGGGTCGGCGTTTACAGGAAGGGCGAAGTCCCCGGAACCGAGGGCACTTCCTCTCTCGTATGGTTCTACGTCGGAACCGAGGGCGGCGAATTCGTTCTCCCGTTCGACGGAATGCAGGTCAACGACCGTGACTCCGTTATGGACGAAAACGGCGTCGTTAAACCCGGCGCGTTCGATATCTACGTTCTTGCGAACGACGGATATACGCCTGTGACCGATCTCGCTCCCGCGACCGTCGAAGTCGCCGAGCCTCAGCCGCAGACCGACGAGCCTCAGCC
>CADBOE010000060.1 GCA_902796205.1 uncultured Ruminococcus sp.
ACGTACGTGAGCAATATCACCGCCGCGGTCAGGACAACGAACGCGGCAAGCGCCCCGGCGTCCGGTCTGCCGAAGCGCAGAACGCGGAATTTGGTCCTGCCCTTCCCGCCCCTGTAACAGCGCGAATTCATCGCCGTGGCGAGCTCGTCCGCCCTTTTCCACGCGCTGATGAACAGCGGAATCAGAACGGGAATGTAGCTTTTCACGCGCTGCGTCAGCTTTTTGCTGTCGAAATCAGATCCGCGCGCCGTCTGCGCCTTCATTATCCTGTCGGTCTCATCGGCGAATATCGGTATGAATCTAAGGGCTATGCTCATCATCATTGCCGCCTCGTGAGTCGGAAAACGGAATAGCCGCAAAGGGCTCAGCAGCGATTCCAGACCGTCGGTAAGATTGACCGAGGTGGTCGTATAAGTGACGACCGAAGCTCCCGTCACGAGCAGCATTATCCGCAATGCCATTTTAAGGCTGAAAATGATGCCGTCGCGGTAAATATGGATGAATTTCCATTCCCACAAAAGCTCTTCTCCCTGAAAAAAGAAAAGATTGATTATAAACGTGAAAGAGATGAAAAAAAATACGGCGCGCAGGCTTTTAAGAACGTATTTCGGCGAGATCCTCGCAAGAGCGAACACGAAGATCAGGAACGCGGCAGCAGCGCCGTACGCCGTGAACGACTTTATCATCAGCACGAGGATCATGAAAACGAGCGTTCCTACGAGCTTGGTGCGCGGATCGCAGCGGTGTACGACGGTATCGCCGGGGATGTACTGGCCGAACGTTATCCTCATACGGTCGCCTCCCCCGCCGATTCGCCGCCGGTAGCGTTTTTCAGTCCGAGCAGAGCGGCGATCTCATCTACGCCGTCCTCGACGGAATAGATTTTCCTCGAGATGCTGATCCCGGGCAGCGCCTCGTTCAGCCTGTGAAAAAGGCCGGAAAGCTGCGGCACCGTAAGACCTATCTCCGAGAGGCGCGCTTCGTTTTCAAATATTTCCTCCGGCGTCCCGATCATTTCGGTCCTGCCGTGATTCATCACGAGAATTCTGTCACAGAGGCGGGCGACGTCGTCCATACTGTGCGACACCAGTATCACCGTGATGCCGTTATCTCTGTTGAGACGGGAGCATATCCCGAGTATTTCGTCACGCCCGGCCGGATCGAGTCCCGCCGCGGGTTCGTCGAGAACAAGTATTCCCGGTTTCATTACGAGTATTCCCGCGATAGCGACGCGCCTTTTCTGCCCGCCGGACAGATCGTAAATGGATTTGTTTCTGACGGCCTCCGGGTCAAGCCCCACAAGCGTCAGAGCCTCGTCGATCCTGGCGGCCGTTTCCTCATCCGTAAGGCCGTCGTTCCGTATGCCGAAGGCAACGTCCTTCGCCACCGTCGCTTCAAAAAGCTGATATTCCGGATACTGGAACACAAGTCCCACGCGTTTCCTCAGCTGCTTCACGTTCGCGTCGCGCATTTCCTGCCCGCCGATCCTGAGCGTCCCGCTTCCGGCCTTGAGCAGCCCGTTAAGATGCTGCACGAGCGTTGATTTGCCGCAGCCCGTATGGCCGATTATCCCGAAAAACTCTCCGTCGCCAACGGAAAAAGTAATGTCCTCAATGGCTTTTTTTTCAAACGGCGTGCCCGGACCGTAGGTGTATGATATCGACACTGCCTCAACGGAATTCGGTCCGTCGCGGTAAATATATCTTCCCGGCCGCCCGGCTCTTTCCTCCTCGCGTCCGATCATCGATTCGTGCGAAACGGCGGCGCCGTCCGCGTTTTCCGAAACGAGCCTGACGAGCTCCGGAAGCGCCTCGTCGATATCAAGAATATCGCGTCTGATCCCGATTCCTCTTTCGGATAATGCCTCGGCGAGGGCGGTAACGCCCGGCACCTCGAGCCCCCACGCACGCATAAACGCCGGATCCGAAAAAAGCTCGCGCGGCGTGCCTTCCCTGACAGCCGCCCCGTTTCCCATCACGATTACGCGGTCGCATTTAACAGCCTCGTCCATATGGTGCGTAATGTGTATGATAGTTATTCCGAATTCCCTGTTGAGAGAAGCGGCGACCTTCATGACCTCGCTGCGCCCGACGGGATCGAGCATGGCGGTGGCCTCGTCGAGGACAATGCAATCCGGTCTCATTGCCAGTATTCCCGCTATTGCGACGCGCTGCTTCTGCCCGCCGGAGAGAAGGTGAGGCTCCGTCTTGAGCCTGTCTGCGATGCCGACGGTGGAAGCCGCCCAGTCGATCCTTTTAATCATTTCGTCTCTCGGTACGCCGAGATTCTCAAGGCCGAAAGCAACGTCCTCCTCGACTGTCGCGCCGATGATCTGATTGTCCGGATTCTGGAATACCATTCCGACGCGGGAGCGTATCTCCCATTCCATCTTCCCGTCCGAAGTGTCGATGCCGTCAACTATGACCGTACCGGATGAAGGGAGCAAAATAGCGTTCATCAGCTTCGCCGCGGTCGATTTTCCCGAGCCGTTGCGGCCTATGATCGCGACGAATTCTCCCCTTTTCACGTCGAAGGTGGCCCCGGTCAGGGCGTGAACGAGCCTGACGCCGTTTCCTTCGCCGCTTTCGTCGTCGGAGGCGATCTCATAATCGTATTTTACCTGCTCGAATTTCAATATTTCGCTGTCGTCAGCGTTGATGGCGGTCATGTCGGTCATCTGCGGCTCTGCCTGATCTTCCGTCGAGAATAATCGCGCTTCGCCGTTTCCGGTTTCGCACGTCTTTTTATTGTACCATTTCAGAGCGTTTCGCGCAACTCGTTGAGCAGACCCGCGCACCCTTTTTCGATCTGAGCGCCGACGCCTTCAAAATCGCCGCTGTACCACGGGTCTCCTATATCTCCCGGTTCATCCGTAAAATCCATCAGCAGCCTGACCTGGCCTTCCTTTGCGAAAGGCTCTAATTTTCGCATGTTGGCAATATTGTAGCGCTCCATGGCGATAATAAGATCGTACTCGTCAAAATCTTCCCTGCGGAGCTGTCTCGCCCGCTTTCCGGAGGCGTCTATCCCCCTCCGCCGGAGGTATGCTTTCGCCGGAGGATAAACGGGATTGCCGATCTCCTCGGCCGACGTCGCGGCGGACGCGGCTTCTATCCGGGAATCAAGCTTGTTGTCCCGCACGAGTTTTTTGAAAATGAATTCGGCCATCGGCGAGCGGCAGATGTTGCCGTGGCAGACGAATAATACTTTTATCATTTTTCCGGCTCCTGATTCATCTCGTTTTGCCGAGATTTGTCCCGCCTTTCGGCTTTTGACAGGCTTTTGTGAATTTAAGTCTGTTCCGTTTCTTTATACGGCTATCTCATATTTTTCTTTCAGATTATTCAGCATGCTGTACCTGATCATTCCTTCCAGCTGCATTCTCCCGACTACTATCCCCGGTGCGATTCCCTGTGCTTTCGCAAACTGGATTACCCTTTTCTCCGAAAAATCTCTATCTCTTCGGAATGCTTCAAAATCATCTGACGAAATAAGTATATCGCCAGACCATTTATCCGCAGCTTTCTCGTCATCTTCCGACGTACCATCAGGCTGCCATACATGACCAAGAGCAATATGTGCAAGTTCATGGAACAGGCTGAACCAGAACTTGTCAGCGTCCCTGCCTCTGGCCGTCAGCCCAACGACAATTTTATTGCCATCTACAAAAGAAGCACCCTGAAGGAATGATCCTTTAAGGTGCGGCAGGAACACTAATGCAATTCCGCAATCCGAAAGACATTTTTTGAGCTTAGGGCAAAATTCTCCGGGTTTAAGAGCTGTCATCTTCCTTATCCTTGGCATAGAAGAAATCAATTCTTTGATATTGATCGGAGCTGTTCGGATATCGCGCGCCTTAATTTTCGCCTCCTGTGCCCATGCAATTAATGCCAAATCACTTTTTTCCGTGATTGCCAGACGTCTGCAGGCAATTCTCGTGATCTGCTCACTGCCGAGAATTGAGAGTTCAACAACCTCAAAGAATTTCCTCAGATTTAAAGCCTTCTTCTTTGCTTCCCTGGTCTCCGGAACCCATCCGAGCTGTGCCATCTCACTATAAGGAAACTGTTTGGCCAGTTCAGCATCAGCATCCACTAAATTTTGTGCTTCCGCCTTGATGATCTTTTCTCTGTAAATCGCCTCAAGATTATTCCAAAACTTAGCCGGTACTCCTAAAACCGTCTCTAATCTAACGGCTGTCTCCGGTGTAAGCTGCACCTCGCCATTAACGAGCTTGCTGATATGCTTTTCAGACATATCCATTCTGGCCGCAAACTCCTTCTGGCTCATGCCTCGGTCATTCAACAGCTCTTTGATTGTTGCTCCGGGCGGCGTTGCAATATAACTGCGGCTTCTCACCATAGTGCTACCTCCTATCTTTTCATCCTTCCCATTAATGATAATCAACTATTTCCAAAATAATTGCTATTTGGATTTCGTCGCCCTTCTTTTCGAATACCAATCTGTACGGATGAACCAAATCCATCGCGTATTGTCCCTTCCGATTCTGTGTAAGCGGATGACATCGTCCGATATGGAACCGAATCATCATTTCAACAGTGTCTGCCGCACAAATCTCATCTATACGCTGATGTATTTTATAGGCCATTTCCCGGCCGTAGATTCTCTCTGCAGTTTTGGCATCCGTACAAATTTTCCTGATTTTGTTATTCCTGTACGTGATATCCAAACCATTACCTCTCTTCCGGATTTACCTTTGAGGTAAATTAATTATAACATGCACTCCGCATTTCGTCAATTTGAAAATTTACCTTACAGGTAAATATTATATATCCGGACTATCTTCATATGGTGC
>CADBOE010000061.1 GCA_902796205.1 uncultured Ruminococcus sp.
AAATCGTGTGCCACTCCTCACAAACCTCCGAAGAAAAATGAGCAATAAAAGGGACAGGCGGCGTAAGGGTGTGATCTACCCGGGACATTCCGGAACAGAACGCAGTCAAAACACATTTTTCACGGAAACAGGAAAAGAGCCGTTTTTCCGAATGTGTTGACATATGGCCGTAAAAACAATATAATTTCAGGTGAATCGAATGTAGACATGCATTCAGATATTAATCCAGGAGGTTTTATACCATGAAAAAAGTATTGGCAGTAATCATTACTGCGGCTCTCGTAATGGGACTTGTGTCGATTCCGGCTTTCGCTCTCGATCATACCGACAACGACACGACCAAAGTCGCCATTAATCTCGTTGATTTCGCTCTTTCCTTTGACACCTTCTATCTTGACGGTCAGTCTCATATGGAAATGGGCTGGGGTGCTGACGGATCGGCTCACGAGAAGCTTAACGCAAACCCGGTTACCGGAGTTCATCAGAATCTTACCGTCCGCGGCTGGATGGGCCTCAGAAATACGGATATCACTTCCGTAGGTTACAAGCTCAACCTCGGCGAACCCGTCTATGACGAAAGCTTCAAAGTTGCTCCCGAGCCCGGCCTTGACGCTCACGGCGGCGAGACCAGAATGATGGTCCAGGTTCCCCTTGCCGCGACTGAAGATCCCCAGCTCATCACGATCTGCGCTCTCGGCACCGACGGCAATGTCTATGACGCCATCGAGTTTTCCATCAACGGAAAGTACGAAATGCCCGTTGATCCCGGCGTAAAGTCCTACGTTCAGAAAACCATCATGGGCGAAAACGAAATCGGCAGCTGGCTCCAGAAGGCCAATACCGTCAAGTACGTTGAGTTCACCACCGCCGGCGAGTTCAAATCTTTCGGTCTCCCGATCTACTGGGCTTCCAACGAAGTTGTTGGCAACGGCGCTTACGCGAAGTACACCGTCGAGCTCTTCAAGTTTGTTTCCAATCCCGATTATACGTTCACCCAGTCTCCTCTCAAGTCGGTCAGTTTCGACGGCCATGGCGACAACGATCCTGTGGTTGCCGTTGAGCTTGACGAACCTGCTCCCGCGGGAACCTATATCGTCAGATTCACTCTGACCAACCCCGAAGATTTCATTACCACGGAAGCCGGCGAGGAAAAAACTTCCTACCTCGTTCTTCCGACCAAGAAGGAAGCTTCGGCTCTTCCGGACACCGCGAAGTTCAGATATAACGCTGAAGGCGAATGCTTCAATATCTTCGTCAACGGCGAGAATATCGAAGAATTCTTCGTAGCGAATCCCGCTGACTCCGACACCCCCGGCGACGCTCCGGAGACCTCCGAGCCTCAGCCTCAGACCGGTGACGCAGCCGTCGCCATGATCGCCGTTATCGCCGTTCTGGCCATGGGCGCAGCCGTTGTCTTCGCCAGGAAGCGCAGCTTCTGATATTCCGATATCATTCTCCGGTCATAAACGGCCGGAATAACTGAAAAACCGGAGCCCGTCGTTATGACGCGGCCCCGGTTTTCGTTATTCTTTTAACTTCAGGGATTCATCTGAACAATGGCTCGCAAACGACGTCAAAAGCGGGCATTGCCGACAATATTCGTCCGGAAAGCCTCCCGGACGACGCGACACCGGCGTCGTATTCGCAGCGGGATGCCCACAGGGCCTGAAATTTGAGGCCTGTAAGCCGGTTTGCCTTCTCGGAACCATATTTACCGTCCCCGGCCACCGGAAAGCCCAGATGGGCCAGATGCGCGCGTATCTGATGCGTCCTGCCGGTGACAAGCATTGCCTCGGCGTCACATATGACAAGACCGCACTCAGTCTTCCTCTTCCCGACGAATCTGAAAAGCGTCTCTATCGGCCGCGCGCCTGCCGTCGGAACGTCCGCAACGTAGACGCGGCTCCTTTCTCCGCTCTTTTCGAGAAAAGCCCTGAACGGGATCCACCTGCCGTCCGCCGGCAGAAGTCCGGAAATATCGCCGCATACAATTACCGAATATATCTTGCGGTACAGCCGCGCGTTCAGCGCCTCCTTCATTTCCTCCAGCAGCTCCGGCTTCCGGCATATAAACACCAGCCCGCCCGTGTTGCGGTCCAGCCTGTGGCACAGCTCATACCGCCCCGCGGATCCGTCCGCGCCGGCGAACGCCCTCCTGACCGTCCCGATCAGCGAAGGCTCCCCCGGACGCGTCGCGTCGGGCTCGGTGAGCAATCCCTGCGGCTTTTCGGCGACAATCACGCAGTCGTTTACGTAAACGATCTTCACGCCCCCGGGAATCTTCGTCTCTCCGGGGATCCTCACACCCCCGGGATTCCCCTCGCCGCCGGGAGCGGCGTCAATATAAATAACGACCTCATCGCCGCTCTTCAGCACAGCGTAACCGTCCCCGGTCCGCGCTCCGTTTATTTTCACGTCGCGCTTTCTGACGGCGCGGAAAAACACGCCGGCCGGTATTCCCGGAAAACGCGCGAAGAACACGTCCGCCAGCTTTTTTCCGTTTTCTTTTTCGTTGACTGTAAACAGGGTCATTTTCCACCACCGCCCGGCCCGGAAGCCGGGACCCGGCGCCGTTTCAAAATAACAATAGCGGCCCGGAAAAGAGCCGCTATCGCCGTTTCAACTGTCAGTCCGTTGCGGGACCGTCATCATTTCTTCTCGGTCTCGTATCCTTCGAAAGCGAAGTCTTCCATCATAAGCTTGAAGATCTCATAGCTTTCGTCCCACTTCGCATTCTTTGCCTCGACGCATACGAGGAACAGCCAGGTAGACTGAGCGGTGGACACGTAGAACTTTCCTTTCCAGTCTTCGCCGTCTCTTACGAAGCTGTAAAGAGCGGTATTGAACTGGAAGTGGTTGGGATTCTCGGGGGTGGCTTCCTGAGAAGTGAACGTGAACGAATCTCTCGGACGCTCTTCCTCTACGAATACGTCGTTCAGATAGTAATCCGAGCTGGGATTCATAAGGTTATCGGTGATGCTGTTCAGAGTATTCATCATGCTCTTCGTGTTGTACTTGTAAACCGTAAAGCACACGTCACCGTTCGCACCCTCGGCGAGAGGGAAGAATTTCGCGCAGAGGTAACCGTCGTGATTTCCGTTCCTGGTCTCGAGAGTGTTGATCTCGTAATCTTCAGGTCCGACGAGGACGGTCCATTCGTTCGGATAACCTTCGCTATAATAAAAGCGCATATTCACATATCTTTTCTCATAGTGATACTCGGGTCCCTTCACTTCGTCCTTCTTGCAGGAAACCATGGAGAAGACCATTACCGCTACCAGAAGTATCGCGCCGATTGCTTTCAGCCTTTTGAAATTTGTCATTTTTATAACCTCCAGAATGATGATGTTCTAACTGACACCAGTGTATTTTATCACAAGACGGCTCCCCCGTCAATAGTTTGTTGTAAACTTTTACGCGCGGCATTGTAGCGGCATTGTGAACGGCATTGCAGCAATTCCGTCGCGGCGCCGCAGACCGTTCCGGCCGGCCGTCCGCGCGTTCCGCTCCGGCCCGGTCACCTGCCTATATCGCGGTGAAGGAGGGTGACGTTCAGCCCGCGCTCCGACAATATGCGCGTGAGCTGATTTGCCACCGTCACGCTCCTGTGGTGGCCTCCCGTGCAGCCGACGGCTATCACGAGCGCCTGCTTGCTCTCGCGGCGGTACAGCGGCACCAGAAAATCGAGCAGATCCGTGACCTTCCCGAGAAAAACGCCCGTATTCTCGTCGGCCATAACGTAATCGTTGACGGCGCGGTCGTTTCCGGTAAGATTCCTGAGCTCCGGAACGTAATACGGATTTGCCAGGAATCTGACGTCGAACACGAGGTCGGCGTTTGCCGGTACGGAATATTTGAACCCGAAGGAGATCACCTCGACGACCATATCGCCGGCGCCGCCCTCCTCGCCGAACAGCTCCCTGATGCGCTTTTTCAGATCCCATGAGGTGAACTGCGTCGTATCGACCACGAAATCGGCCCTGCTTTTAAGCGGCTCGAGGATATGCCTCTCACGCACGATCGCGTTCTCGTTGTTCCCGCCCTCGGCGAGCGGATGGAGCTTTTTGTTTTCGGAATGGCGGCTGATCAGCACCGCGTCCGAGCAGTCGAGGAAAAGGATCCTCACGGTCACGGCGGTATCTCGCATACTGTCGGCGAAATCGAGCAGCTCCTGCACGAAATCGCCGCCGCGGACGTCGAGCACCAGAGCGTATTTGCCCTGTTTGAGCTCGCTTCCGCCGCACAGCTCGCCGAATTTCGGCAGCAGGAAGATCGGGAGGTTGTCAACGCAGAAATACCCCATGTCCTCCATGAATTTCATCGTCTGCGTCTTGCCCGCGCCGGACATCCCGGTTATTATAACAAATTCCATATCAATCCTCCGCCGATACGAATCTGATCTCCGGCTCGAGCATCACTCCGGAATCGGCATAAACCCTTTCGCGCACGATGCCGACGAGCGTTTTTATGTCCTCGGCCGTGGCGCCGCCCCTGTTCACGATGAATCCGCAATGCTTTTCCGACACCTGCGCGCCGCCTACCGAAAGCCCCCTGAGCCCCGCGGCTTCTATCAGTCTGCCGGCAAAATCTCCGTCCGGCCGTTTGAAAGCGCTTCCCGCGCTCGGATATTCGAGAGGCTGTTTCTCGCGCCTTCTCGCATTCAGCTCGCGCATTTTTGCTCCTATCGCGTCTCTGTCGCCCGTCCGGAGAAGTCTGAAATATGCGCCGGTGACGGCATACCCGCCGCCGAGATAAACGGAATGGCGGTATCCGAAATCCTGCGCGCCGCCCTCGAACGAGCCCGTCTCATACGCGTTGAGCCCCGTGCCGGGCCCGCGGTCAAGCTTCACGTAATCGCTTCTGACGACGACGTCGGACAGCTGCCCGCCGTACGCGCCGGCGTTCATGACGACGCCTCCGCCGACGCTTCCCGGAATGCCCGACGCGAATTCGAGTCCGGACAGGCCGAGCTCGAGAGCGCACGAGGCGAGCCGCGACAGCTGCACTCCCGCGAAAGAATAAATCACAACGTGATCGCCGTCACCGGTCGTTATCCCGTCTCCGGACAGCGATTCCCCACCGGCAGGCAGTCCGTCCCCGGACAATATCCGGATCCCTCCGCTCGCGTCGCAGAACCTGATTATCACCCCGCGGAAGCCGTCGTCGTCAAACACGAGATTGCTGCCCCGTCCCATCAGCGCGACGCGCACGTTCTCGCTTTCGCAAAGCCTCAGAAGCGGCGCCAGCACGGCGGGAGAATAGACGTTGACGACGTAATCGGCGCGTCCGCCCACCCGGAACGTGGTAAAGCGTTCCATCTCCGCATCCTTCAGCACGTTTTCCGCGCCGGCAACGGCGCAAAGCCTTCCGAACATTCAGATCTCCTTCCGTAACAGTATCTGCAAAAATCAATAATAAGGGCTGAAGCTGCTGCCGCCCTCGGGCGCGCCTCCGTTCTCGAAAACGCGCTTGTTCAGCTCTCTCGCGGCATTGTAGCCCATCATCTTCTGCCTGTTGTTCATCGTCGCGGCTTCGACGATCACCGCGAGGTTCCGCCCGGGCATAACGGGAATCGTGACGCACGGCACCATGATGCCGAGAATGTCCGTATATTTGTCGTCGAGTCCGACGCGCTCGTATTCCTTGCCCTCGACCCATTTTTCGAGCTGGATGACGAGCTGGATGTTTTCGGTCATTTTAACGGCTCCCATGCCGTACAGGCGCTTCACGTCCACAAATCCGACGCCGCGTATCTCGATAAGATGGCGTATGATGTCAGGCGCGCTCCCGACGAGCGTTTTGTGAGAAACCCGCCTGATCTCGACGAGATCGTCGGCAACGAGCCTGTGGCCCCTCTTTATAAGCTCGAGCATCGTCTCGCTCTTTCCGACGCCGCTTCTGCCCTGTATCAGCACGCCCTCGCCGTAAACCTCCACGAGCCCGGCGTGGACCGTTTCCCGCGGCGCCAGCTGGACGCACAGATACCTGTTCAGCTCGCTGTACAGCGCGGTGGTGGCGACGTCGGCGCTCAGCACCGGTATCCCCGTCTTCTCTCCGAGCGTCAGCATTTCCGGGTACGGCTCGAGCGAGCGGGCGATAATCAGGCACGGAAAACCCATGCCGAAAAAGACTTCGAGCTTCCGCCGTCTGGTCTCCGGCTCGAGGCTCCCGAGGTACATCATCTCGGAATTGCCCATGAGCTGTATTCTGTCGTGCGTGAAATCTTCCGTATATCCGGTTATTTCGAGACCGGGTCGGTTCAGGTCCGGCGTGGTTATCTGGATCCCGTCGATCCTCTCGGCGCCGCAAAGAGCGCGGAGCTGCATCTCGCCGACTATCTTCGAGAGACCCACGCTGTATTTTCCGTTCGTTCTTCCGTTTTCCGTCAATTCATCCGCCTCCATGCCCCGTGCGTCTCCGGGTCAGATAATCAAATAATAATAAATACGATAAGGAGCGCCACGGCGACGCCGATGACGGCGCCTCCCGTTCGTTTGTAAACGTCCATATCGTGCCATTGCGGGATCTCCTCCTCGCCCTTGCGGTTGAAAAAATGCCACAATTCTTCCGCGTAGAAGATAATCAGCGCGCCTCCCGCGGCGATCGCGGCGACAATGACCGCCTGAAGCACCGTGATGAGAGGCTTTTTCCCGAATATCATCGTCAGAAAGACGTCCGGTGTGAATCTGCCGAACGGCTCTTCGGCAAAGCTCCCGTCGAATCCTTCCGCGTACTCCCACGTAACTTCGGCGGAGGCCTTGTCCTCTCCCGAAACGTAATAGGTATAACCGTACGGCTCGAGCGTGTATTCATCGCCCTTGTCTCCCGTCTCCCGGCTTTCCTGTTCCGGAACGGCCTTCGGCACGCGGACGTCCACCGTGATCCTGCGTCTGCCGTCGTCGAGCTGCTCGAGGGCGCCCTCCATCACTTCGGTGCCGACGAAATAGAATTCATATATCGTGCCCGGTCTGTCCGGGTCGGGATCCCTGACGTAGCGCACGTAATCGACCACGCCGGTGCGGTTGTCCCCGAACGTTCTCGTAAGAAGCGTAAGAAGACTGAGCACGAGCAGGCAGCCGAGAAGTATTGCAACGTTGCGTCCCTTGTTCATGTTTTACCTCTTAATCGAGCGCGCCGCGCCTCAGAGCCGATTCGTACAGCGCCCTCGCCGTTTCGGGGCTGTCCTCCCCCTCGCGGTTTTTCACCGGGGCGAACTCGTCTTCGCGTTTCACTCTCAGTATTCCCATATTCCCGCATTGCGAAAACGCGTCGAAAATGAAAGCCTCGAATTTGTACGCGTTCGGCGCATCGGGCTCTCTCAGGATCCCTTCGCGGTCAATATATTTCGTTTTCTTCACCGCGACGTGGTAGGGAAGTCCTTTTTCCCCGGCCGTCTCAAGCATCCCGATCGAAAACATATTGCACAGGATGTGAGCGTCCCCGTAGATATAATCGCCGTTCCCGTCGACCGCCTCCGCCATTTCCTCCGTTATCTCGGTATATTCGACGACGTGCGGTCTGCCGTCCCTCAGGCAGAAAACTCCGGCTTTTTCGCGAGGATCGCGCTTGATCAGCGATTTTCCGGCGGCGCCGTAGCCTCCGTCGGCCGTGAATCCGATAAACAGAGGATCGCACAGCTTGACGAGCACGTTATCGATACCGCCGATGAACACGTACTTCACGCCTCTGGCGCGCATATCGCTCACGATCCCGTGCCTGTGCATCGCCCTGAATATGCCGCCGTGGCCGTCCGCGCCCTGCTTCACGTGCATCGGCGCGTCGCGGACGATCAGGCCGTCGAAATCCACCATCGGCAGCATGAACTGGGTGAAGAATCTGACGTTGTCCTCCGAATAGCCGAAGTAACCGTTGGCCCTGAAAAAATCACGCGTCTGCGCGTCGTTTTCCCCGCTCGTCATTATGTACCACGGTATCTGCGGGCATGACGAAAGCTCCGCCCTGCGAAGGAGCCGTTTCGCCTGGATCCCGAAAAGAGAACGTTCCGCCACGCCGATATCATACGTTCCTTTCGGTCCGTCGTGTCCGAGCCTCGTTCCCTGTCCGCCGGCCATCGTCACGGCGGCAAACCCGCCTTCGCGGAGTATCTTTTCCCCTTTTGCGAACAGGCGTGCGCGTTTCCTCTCGGAAAGTGCGGCGGCAACCGTCACCGGTATCGGTGAAATGCTCCCTTCTCCGCCGGAAGACGTCTCCCGCGCGAAACGGTAAAGCTCGTTCATCTGCTCAAAGTCGATCTTTTCAAGCACGCCGAGGTATTCACGGAGAGCGCTCCCGCCGTAAACGCCGGCGGCGTCCGCGGGCGGAAGCAGCTGCTCCTGCCCGAAGGCCGCGAGTTTCTTTCTTATTACGGACAATTCTTTTTCGAAAGTATTTTCCATGGCGTCACGTCAGGCCTCCGGGCGGATGCCGGAGGCCGGTATTATGCGGATTATTTATAGAGCATAAAAGCGCCTGCGGGGCTGCCCTCGCTGTTAGCGAGATTTATCTCGGCGCCGAAATAGTTTTCGGCGACCGCGTTGTATGCGACGCCCTGAAGGTCGAAGCCGGCGGTTATTTCAACGGTATCCTTTCCGGTGATCTTCGCGGTGACGTTTTCGAGTCGGATCGACGCCGCGTTCGAAACTCCGAGGAAGCCCTTTACGGTATCGCCGCCGTCCGTCGTCTTCAAGCCTTCTCCGACGTTTTTGAATTTCACGACGGCGGTCTTTCCGTCCTTGCCGTATTCGACCGATTCAACGACCGGGCCGGTGGCCTTCTCCATCGTCATGCCGCCTTCGCCGTTCACCGCCAGCGCGATGTTCGCGCCCCTGAGCGCCTGCTCGTACTTGCAGTCGGGGTGAAGGCTGTTCCAGTACGTCTTGTCCGCCCACGCGTCAGAGGAAACGATCTGATAGCTGTTTGAAAGCGTCGTCACGATGGCGCCCATTCTCGCCCTTATTTTTCCGGTATCCATGAACGCCCACTGAGCCGCGCCGGTGGTGTTCTGGTATATCGACGGAAATTCGATGAAATAGACCGGGAAATCCTTGCGGACGAGGTTGTGCGTGCCGCGCATGTACGTCATGAGCGCCGTGAACGTGTCGACGTATTTCTGCGTAAGCTCCGTGCTGAAGTCGCTTTCGCCCTGATACCATACGACGCCGGCCATGGCGAATCTTTCAAACGGGTACATATATTCGTTGTACATGTATCTGCCCCAGTTCGCGTTCACGCCGGTGGTAACGTAGTAACCCTTCTTTTCGTTCCAGGTGTCGGTGCCGCACTGCTCGGCCACCTCGTTGGGGACGAACGCGCCGATAGGCTGACCGTTTCCGTCGATCTCAATGACGCCGACCGGAACGCTGCCGCCCGTCGCTCTGACGTAAACCCCGGCGAACATATAGCCGAGAGCGGAGAACTGCCCCACCGACGAGCTGGAGGCCTTTTTCCAGGAAGCTTTGTTCGCGACGTCACGGTTTACGTCGGCCGTGCCGCGCTTCAGCTTCGTGGGAGCGCCGAGCGTATTGTAGTGGAGACGTATCGGAAGCTCCTTGTCTATCGTTTTCTGCCCGAATTTTTCGGCGTCGTTCTTATCGGTCGCGCTCCAGTGATTGGCCATGCTGTAGGCGCAGTTGGACTGACCTATCACCATATACACGTCTCCGACGAGGACGTCCTCGAACACTTCCTCCTTCGTGTCCGTGTAGATCCTCAGGCTGTTTCCTTCGTTCGCGTTGGCTTCGAGCTTCTTTTTGAAAGTAAGTACCCACTCTCCGTCTTTTATCTCGGCTTCCGTGAACATGCCCATGAATTCGCCCGAGACCTTCTTGCCGTTCTCGCTCTCGTCGGCCCAGCCCCATACGCGGATATGCTCTCCGCGCTGAAGGACCATGTTTTTGGAGAATACCTTCGAGACAGTGAAGTCGGCGGCGTAATCGAGAGCCAGCGGTTCGTCGATCCCCGTTTCGGGGGCCTCTGTCGGAGCTTCCGTCGGGATCTCCGTCGGCGCGGCGGCCTGAGTCGCTTCAGGCGTGCTTCCCTGTCCGGGAGTCCCGGCGCATCCGGCGGCGGCGAGCATGACTCCCGCCATTAAAAAGGCAACCAGTTTTCTTTTCATCTTTTTCATAACCTACCCGTCCTTTCACAGCCGTCCAGCAATACGTTGGAAACCGAATATTCCTTCCCGCCTTTTATGAATTTGCGCGGGATCCTTTTGCTCAGGCTGCATATGATTTCATAATTTATCGTATTTTCAAGTCCTGCAAGTTCTTCCGGACTGATGATTTCGTTTCCCTGACGTCCGAAAAGCACGGCCTCGTCTCCCGGCCGTACCCCCCCGCCGCCGGCCACGATGTCCGTCACGTCCACGAGGCACTGGTCCATGCATACCCTTCCCCTGACGGGCGCCCTTCTGCCGTGAACGAGCACGTCGGCCTTTCCTCCCAGGCAGCGCGCGTAACCGTCGGCGTACCCCACCGGAACTGTGGCGATCATCCTTTCACCCTCGGTTCTGTAAGTGCATCCGTAGCTGAGATACGTCCCGCCGGGCACCTTTTTCACGGCGGTTATCTTCGCCTTGAACGACATCGCCGGCCGCAGATCCAGCCCGGGGCAGTCATTCCGCGCCTCGGCGGAAGGATACATGCCGTACAGTATTATCCCGGCCCGGACGGCGTCGAGACTCATCCCGGGAAAGCGCAATATGGCCGCGCTGTTCGCCGCGTGTCTCAGCGGTATTCTGAGTCCTCTTTCCGCGAGCTCATCGCAGAGGCGGGTAAACGACGCAAACTGGGCGCGCGTATATCCGTCTCCGTCAGCCTCGTCGGAAACGGCAAAATGAGTGAATATGCCCTCGGTTTCTATCATCGGAAGACGCGACACGGCCAGTATCGTTTCGACGGTCGCCGGGTCTTCCGTTCTGAATCCGACCCGCCCCATGCCGGAATCCAGCTTTACGTGTACCCTGGCCTTTTTCCCCTGCGCGACGGCTGCCCGCGAAATGCTTTCAGCCATTTCGGGCCCGAAAATCGTCTGTGTTATGTCGTATTTTACGAGCTCTCCGGCTCTTTCGGGCTCGGCGTCACTCAGGATCAGGACCGGCGCTCCGATCCCGGACAATCTCAGCTGAAGCGCCTCGTCTATCTGTGAAACGGCGAGCATATCCGCTCCGTTTTCGAGCAGACAGGCGGCGACCTGTACGGCTCCGTGACCGTACGCGTCCGCTTTTACGACTCCTATCAGCTTCGCGTTTGCTGCCACCTTCGATCTCACCGCCCTCGCGTTGTGACCGATGGCATCGAGATCTATTTCAGCCCAGGCTCTTGTATTGTCCAGCATCTTTTCCGATTTCTCCAAGTTCTCTGATAATATCACGCGCGAGCGGCCAGCGCCCGCCGTATTTTCCGGCCGCGAGGTCACCCGCCAGTCCGTGCAGGGCTACCGCGTATTTTACTATATTTTCCGCAAAATGGCAATCTCCGGGGCGCGCCGCCGCGCAGCCCTCCGCGGCCTCGACGGCCGGAGCCGACGCCGCCATTCCTCCGATGACGCCCGCCAGCACGTCGCCGCTTCCTCCCGTGGCGAGAGCCGGATTGCCCGTAACGTTTACAAATACGCACGCTCCGCCGGATTCTCCCCCGGCTGCGACCAGCGTGCCGCTTCCCTTCAGCACCGCGACTCCTCCCGAAGTCAATTCAAAAAGCGCCGCCGCGCTTTTCCGCCTTTCCGCCGCGACCTCTCCGACGCCGGTCCCGAGCAGCCTCGCTGCTTCTCCCTCGTGAGGCGTGAAAACAAATTTTCCCGGATGCGCCGAGGTGATCTTCACGATTTCCTCGCGGTCGCTCCCGAGATGCCACAATCCGTCCGCGTCGGTCACGATGACGCACGCCGCCGGAGCAAAATCCGGATCCGCAAGAAGTCCGCGGACAAACGCGCCCGTGCGCGCGTCCCTTCCGAGCCCCGGTCCTATCACTACGGCGTCCGCGGCCGAACAGCAGCCGGCGACGCGGTCAATATCTCTCTCCGTAAAACAGCTTCGCGCGCCTTCCCCGACGGGAAGCTTTACGGCCTCGGGCACAAGTATCTCCGCCGCCGCAAGGCACGATGCGGGCAATATGAGATATGAAAGCCCCGCGCCGGACCTCATCGCCGCCTCGGCGCACAGCGCGGCGGCGCCGCTCATGCCGCGGCTCCCGGCTATGACCGCCACGCGCCCCCGCACGCGCTTGCTCGCGTCTTTTCTGAACGGACTTCTGAAATACCTCACGGCCTCTTCGATCCCGATCGTTTCCGTTTTATCGTTTCTCATTTCCGCTGCCGCCGCTCCGGTTTTTGTTTTTATAATACCTGACAATCTTTTCCACTATTCCGCTGGCAACGGATATGAACGCCAGCGCGACTATGATTATCATTATTATGCCGCCGGCGGACGAAGTGTTTTTCGTTCCCCCGCCTTCAGGCACTTCAAATGCGATCTTGTTTCCCGAGTACGTCGGCACGGGCGTGGCGTCCGGGTCTTCGGTCTCCGCAGCGGGCGCCGATGCGTCCGCGGGATCCTCCGGCGTAGCGCCGGAAGGAGCTTCCGAAGGCCCGCCGTCAGCAGTTCCGGCCGTAGCGCCGGAAGGTGCTTCCGCCGGGGGTGTCGCGGTTATATCGTCCACATTCTCCCGCTCGTTCACTTCCGCCGCCTCCGTCTCCGGAGCAGGCGAATGCGTTGCGCCGGGCGACCGGGAAGGCGTTCCGGCGGTTGCCGTCCGTCCGTTTCCGGCGACGTTGTCAGACGCGGGAGACGGAGTCGCCACCGAAGCCGGTGCTGAAACCTTCGCTGAAGCCGTTGCCGAAGCCTGCGCCGAGACCGTCGCCGAAGCCTGCGCTGAAGCCGTCGCGGACACCGGCGCCGGCGAAGGATCCGCCGGAGGAACCTCCGAAGGCTCCGGCGTGACTGCGGACGTCGTAACGGCCGCCGGCTCGCCCGTCGGCTCCGCGGTGCTTTCCCGCCCGGGCTGCTCAGTCTCGATCAGCCAAACCGGCTCCGTTTCGTTATCGCCGCGGGCGTAAACGGCGGCGATCCGCGCTGATGCTGCCGGCAGCGCGGCGGCAATAACGGCCGCGGCCAGCAAGGCAATAATTATTTTTGTACCATTGAATCTACCTTTCATCTTCAGCATTTCCCGCTTCCGCTCATCTGCGCCTCTGTACGGCAAGGGTCACGATTTCGAACGGCCTGTACGGCAAAGTGAATTCACGGCCGTCACGGACGTCGAGCTTCCCGATCCTGTTTTCCATAAGATCGGCGATCCAGACGGCGTCGGCGTCGAATCCGAGTCTGAATACCGCTTTGCCGCGGGAATTGTTCGATTCGTAACCGCGTATGATTATATCATCCGAATATTCGGCCTTCTTCACCGTCTCGATGACGAGATTTTCGTCGGAAACGCTGACGGCGGACCATTCGGCAGGCATCGGTCCGGAGCCGCCGGACCGCGTTTTTACCGCGTACATCGGGAAATTCAGCATATATCCCTGCCGGACGGTATCCGAATCCTTCAGGGCTCCCCTGTGCGGCAGCAGCGAATACGTGAATTCGTGACGTCCCTCGTCCGCGACCTCGCTCGGATAAGTGGGTCTTTTAAGCAGCGTGAGCATCATCAGATTTCCGTGGACGTCGTGACCGTACTTGCAATTGTTCAGCAGCGAAACGCCGTAACCGCCCTCGGAAAGATCGGCGAATCTGTGCGCGCACGTTTCGAATTTCTGTCTGTCCCACGACGTGTTCCTGTGATTCGGCCGTTCTATCGTTCCGAACTGTATCTCGAACGACGCCTTGTCCGTATTTATGTCCACGGGGAAAGCGGCCCTCAATATTCTGTGAAGGCTGTGCCATTCGACCTCCGTCTCGAAGTCAATCCTCCTGTCGCGTCCGTAAAACCATACCGTCTGCGTGATCGTGCTGCCGCCGTGACTGCGGACCGTCCGTATTCCGGCCTTTCCGCCCCTGCGGACCGCCTCGGCGCTGTCGTATCCCGTCACGGTATAATATTTATATCCGCTGAATTCCTGTATCTCCCACGCGTCCCAGTTATCCGGATAATCCTCGTAAATCCGCAGCTCGCCGCCCGGCCCGCCGCTTATCACCCGGCGGTCGTTTTCCTTGTCGTAAAGGGTGCGGATGTAGAAATTCTCGTCGAATTCGACGAGATAAAACGGAGTGTCAACGGTACCGTTTTCGACGTCGACGCTCACGAGAGACGCTTCGCCGGGCGACTGGCGGAGAGAGACGGCCTTGTAGCCCTTCGGCGGGACGTTGTCAACGTACACCGCCCTGCCCCCGGCTTCGACGTAGCCGCGTCCGGTGAACGAATGAGGGTTGAACACGACGTATTTTTTGTCCGTCCCGACGAGCGAAGCTATCTTCTGCATGGCGTTGTCGCGTATTTCCCCCGCGGTCCTCCTGACGTTCGCGTAATCGACGTCGGTCTGCTCGTAAACCTCGCGTATCGACGAGCCCGGTATGATATCGTGGAACTGGTTTACGAGAACGGTCTCCCAGCATTCGCGAAGCTCGCCGGCCGGATAATCCGCCCCTGAGACGATCCCGTTCGCCACGCTTAAAAACTCGGCGTCCAGCATCAGAAATTCGCAATCGCGGTTGTTCTTTTTGTTCCGCGCGTTGGACGTGTACGTGCCGCGGTGGAATTCGAGATAAAGCTCTCCGCGCCAGGCAGGGAGCCTCGGGCTGCCTTCAATGCTCTTTGCGAGGCGTTTCAGCATGTCGCCGGCGAATCCGATCTCGGCTTTCGGCAGCCCCGGGATGCCTTTCGTCTGCCGTCTCGCCACCTGAAGCATCTCTTCGGTGGGTCCGCCGCCGCCGTCTCCGAAGCCGAACGTCACCATGGATTCGCGGAAAAGCTCCTTCTGCTGGAAACGGTTGTACGATCCCGCTATCATCCGCGGACTCGTGGTGGCAACGTACGTCGTGGTTTTGCCGAACGCGTCCGACGGTCCCTTTTCCTGCGCGGTAAGAAAATACGCGTTTACCGGGGTGCCGTCGATGCCGATCCATCTGAAAACGTCGTAAGGCATGATATTTTCGTCGTTCCAGCTGATCTTCGAAGTCAGGAACCAGTCGACTCCTGCTTTTTTCAATATCTGCGGAAGCGCGGCTGAGTAACCGAACACGTCTGGCAGCCAGAGGACACGTGAGTCGACGCCGAATTCGTCGCGGAAGAAATTTTTTCCGTAGACGATCTGACGCACGAGCGATTCGCCGGACGTGAGATTGCAGTCGGCCTCAACCCACATCGCGCCTTCGACCTCCCAGCGCCCGGCCCTGACCATCTCTCTGATCTTCCCGTAGAGCTCCGGGGCCTCCTCCTTTACGGCCTTGTAAAGATAGGCCTGCGACGACATGAATTTGTATTCGGGGAACCTGTTCATGAGCTCGATCACGGTCGCGAAGGATCGCTGAGCCTTTTCGCGCGTCTGTCTGACCGTCCACAGCCACGCGATATCTATGTGGGTGTGTCCGATGCATATTACCTTTGTGCCGCTGTCGGGGGCTTTGTCGTAAAGATTTTCTTTAAGAAAGGCTCTCGCATCCGCGACCGATTCTGTGAATTCCTCTCCCCGCGGTTCGAGCATATTGAGCTTTCTGAGCGCCATGCTGAGCGATGTCAGCACTTCCATGTATTCGGGCGTGTTCCGGCCGAGCGAATCAAGCGCCTCTCTCGGCACGAGCACGTCGTAATAAAGCTGCCGCACGTCGTCGCGGACGGTGCGGAGATAGGGCATGAATACGGTCCTCGCGATCCGCGGTCCGGTATAGCAGTAAATATATACGTCGTATGAATCCTTCGGCTTTCCTCCGCCGGCGAGATTCAGCTCGCGGTGCTTCGTATCGAACGCCTGCCGCATCACGCCGTCGGTATAGCACAGGAACTGGGGATTGTCCGCGTCCCAGCCGTCCCTGTCGGTATGGACGCATAGCTCGAGCGTACCGTCTCCGCGCATATCCCCGGGCACGTCGATCCTGATATGGAACCAGGCGTGCGAGTCGAAGCCGTCGCCCCATTCGGCGCCCCATTCGTACGGTCTGAACGCATCTTCCGGAGGAAAACCGTTTCCGGTTTTATAGCCGCAGGGGCAGATGCCGATTTCCTCGAGTCTGATCACCTTTCCGGGAATGGCCCCGGCTAACTGTCTGAGGTACGAATCAACGTGTCGTCGCATGCTTTCCATGTTTACATATTCCTCCCGTGCCGCGCGGTCATTGTCAACGCCGTCCGGCTCTGTTTCTCACATACGGATTTTACAGTAAAGGAGCGTGAATAGCAAGAGGCGGCGGCAGTTTTGCGCGCAATCGCGCAGCCGGCCGCAGGCGTGCGGCGGAGGCGTCGTCCGGAGTCCGCGGCATCGGTCCGGCGGCCGGCGTAAGCATGCCGGATCAGCGTGCCGGACCGGCGTGCCGGATCAGCGCCGCCGTACGGAAGTAACAAGCGTCAGCGCAGGCAACGTCCGGATTTATCCGCGTCAGACCGGAAAGACCGCGTCTGCGAACATTTTTCCGAGCTTTATGACGCAATCCGAATCGTAGTGATACGTATCCGGCTCGCCGAACGGCGGAAACGGCTCGTTTTCCGTCGTCAGCCCGGCTGCGACCGTGTCAACGTACCTGCGCCCTTCAGAAGCCATAGCCGCGCCGTAATCCGCCTTCGCCGCGTTGACCGCCTCGTGGAAAGGCCATACGCCGCTTATCCCTGCGTCGGCGTAAACGCAATCCGAAAGGTACGGCGCGAACGTTGTCCCGAAATCGGCGAGCAGACGGTCGTAACGCCAGACGTACAGCATCGAATGCCTGAGTTCGCACGCATCCGCCTCTCCCTGCATCCAGCAGAAGGCTCTGATCCGCGGTGAATATCCGTCCGCTTCGAGCGACGCGATGCTTTCTCCGGTGATCTTCACGAGCTCGTTGTAGCACCAGCCCGCGCGGACAGGCTCTCCGACGCCGTAGTTGGCGATAATGTCCTCCTTCTGGTCGGCATACGCCGAGGCGTCGTACGGTTTGCCGCTTGACGGAGACAACCAGTCGTGATAAAGCGACGTCCCGCCGAAAGCACATTTGACTATGAAGAACCGCCTGCCGGGGAAGCGTTCCGCCAAACGCTCCGCGATGCCGAGCTCAGGCCCGACCGTATCCTTGGAGCGCTCCGTGCAGCCGGTCGTAACGGGTACGAAGCCGCCGCTTTTTTTGTCGTGCGAAAAATAATTGATCTGAATATCGCGAAAGCCCCCGTGCCAGGCGGCGATTTTCTCCGCTGAAAAATGACGGGAAAGGCACGCGGTGTGCCCGACTCCGACGGCGTTCGACTGCCCCGCCAGGATGATGATATCAGCTTCCTTCATGTCCCGGACCTCCCTTGTCCCTGTCCCTCTCCCTGATTTCCACTCTTCTTATTTTTCCGCTGATCGTTTTCGGAAGCTCGTCCACGAATTCCACGACGCGCGGGTATTTATACGGCGCGGTGTTCTTTTTGACGTGATTCTGCAGTTCTTTTCTGAGCCCGTCGGACGCGGTGTAGCCGCGGGCAAGCACTATCGTCGCTTTCACGACCTGGCCGCGAAGCTCGTCGGGAACGCCGGTGATAGCGCATTCAAGGACGGCGGGGTGCGTCATTAACGCCGATTCGACCTCGAACGGTCCGATCCTGTAGCCGGAGCTCTTTATAACGTCATCCTTCCGGCCGACGTACCAGTAATAACCGTCCTCGTCGCGGTACGCGAGATCTCCGGTGTGATAGAATCCGTCGTGCCACACCTCGGCCGTAAGCTCGTCGTCCCTGTAATAGCCCTTGAACATTCCGGCCGGACGCCCGGCGGAAGTATTGACGACGATCTCGCCGACCTCGCCGGGATAACACGGACGCATATCGCTGTCAACGATGTCGACGTCGTAGCACGGCGACGGTTTTCCCATCGATCCCGGCTTCTTTTTCATCCACGGGAACGTGCAGACGAGGGCAACGACCTCCGTCTGGCCGTAGCATTCGCGCATCTCTATTCCGGTTGCCGCCCTGATCTGGTTGAATACCTCGGGATTCAGCGCCTCGCCCGCGACGGTCAGTTCGCGGAGCGACGACAGATCGTAGCTTTTCATATCTTCCTTCATCATGAATCTGTACATGGTCGGGGGCGAACAGAACGTTGTCAGCCTGTAGTCCTGCATTTTCTGAAGCAGCCTGTTCGGGTCGAATTTTTCCATGTCGTAAACGAATATCGCCGTTTCGCCGAGCCATTGTCCGTACAGCTTGCCCCAGACGGCTTTTGCCCAGCCGGTCTCGGCCACCGTCATGTGGAGGCCGCCTTCTTTTACGCTGTGCCAGTATCCGGCCGTGATTATGTGTCCGAGCGGATAAGCGAAGTCGTGCACGACCATCTTGGGATATCCGGACGTTCCGGAAGTGAAATAAAGAAGCATCGTGTCGTCGTTGTGGATCGCTTCGTCTCCGGACGGGCGCGGAAAATGCGGCGAAGCGGCTGCTATCCCTTCGTCGAAATCGAGCCAGTCCCCGCCGGGCCGCTGACCGTATCCGCCCGCGAAAAGCTTCAGCTTTAACGTCGGGGACGTCTTCTGAGCGGCGTCTGCCTGTTTGTAGAACTCATGGTCGGTCGTGCAGACGATCGCTTTTACGTCTGCTCTGCCGAATCTGTATTCGAGATCTTTCGCCGTCAGCAGATGCGTCGCGGGAACCGTCACGGCTCCGATCCTGTGAAGGCCGAGAATCGCCGCCCAGAACTGATAATGCCGTTTAAGGACGAGCATCACGCTGTCGCCCTTTCTGATCCCGAGCGAATAGAAATACGATGCCGCGCGCATCGACAGCTCCGAAACGTCACGGAAGGTAAAAACGCGTTCGAGACCGGTGTCGTCGCACCATACCATCGCTCTCGCGTCCGGTTTTCTTTGCGCAAGTCTGTCGACAACGTCATAAGCAAAATTGAAATCCTCCGGTATGTTGATACGGAGATTCGCCTTCATGTCCTCGTAGGAGCTGAACTCGCTGCGATTCACATACTCTTCGTAAAGTGCCATAATACCACCCCTTAAAGTTGTTTCCGACTCAGCTCCGTTATTTCAGCGGGGATAAAAAAAGCCCCGTCTCAGAATTGAGACGAGGTGTTTAATCTCGCTGTACCACTCGGAATTCTGCCGGATTCGGCGCGTCTTTCGTCCTTTTTCCGCCGGACCGGACACGCGTAAATCTTCCGCCTGTTACGGGACGCCCCGGAGCAGCTTATCGCGCGGCTGGCCGTTGTCCGGCACTGCTGCTTTCGGCTGCCCGGCTCGGGAGTGATCCGCATCCGCCCGTCCCTGCCGCCTCGCACCAACCGCCGGCTCTCTGTAAAGGATCTGTGGCGGCGCCATTCTCCGTCAACGCCGTTGGAGGGGATTATACTACTTTGATCGGGGTATTGCAACATGAAAATTTTTTTCGCAAATTTTCAAACTTACTTCCGGTTTTTGAATGGATGCGGAAATTAGTCTGAGAAATGAGTATACTCTTTCACGGTGTTCTCGTATGGAAGGAGGAAAACAACATGAAACATTATGAGCACCTTAATTTTGAACACAGAAAAATCA
>CADBOE010000062.1 GCA_902796205.1 uncultured Ruminococcus sp.
GCCGGTATGCTTCTTTTCCATGGATATCTTCTGCACCATCGCCTGGGCGGGCGTTCTCTGCCTGCTTCCTCCGAAGGGCATGAGCACGGTGCCCGCTCCGATCGTGGAATCGAACCGTTCGGAAAGGCCGCGCTTTGAGCAGACGTTCAGATCCGAGGCCGCGGCGAGCATTTTTTCCGAAAAGCTTCCCGCACCGAAGCCGTCGTAAGCCTCCTGACGAGGAATATACGCACTTGTATGCTTCTCGGCTCCGTTCGAATTCAGGAATTCCCTGCTGACGTCAACGATCGTATTGCCGTTCCAGCTCATTCTGAGCCGTTCCGTCCCGGTAACGATTGCAACCCGGGTCGCCGAGAGATTTTCTCCCGCGGCCAGTTCCATGAAAGCCTTCTCGTCTTCAGGAGCGACTACGACCGCCATGCGCTCCTGGGATTCGCTGATGGCAAGTTCCGTTCCGTCGAGACCCTCATATTTTTTCGGGACCGCGTTGAGGTCGATATCGAGTCCGTCCGCGAGCTCTCCGATAGCGACGGAAACGCCGCCCGCCCCGAAATCGTTGCATCGTTTTATCATCCTGCTGGCCGCCGGATTCCTGAAAAGGCGCTGAAGCTTCCGCTCTTCCGGAGCGTTGCCTTTCTGAACCTCGGCGCCGCACGCCGAAAGCGATTCGACCGTATGTGATTTCGACGAGCCGGTCGCGCCTCCGCAACCGTCGCGTCCCGTCGCGCCGCCCAGAAGGATTATGACGTCCCCGGGAGCCGGTCTTTCGCGCCTGACGTTCTCAGCAGGGGCAGCGGCGATCACCGCGCCGATCTCCATTCTTTTCGCAACGTAGCCCGGATGATATATCTCGTCGACGATGCCTGTCGCGAGGCCTATCTGGTTGCCGTACGACGAATAGCCGGAAGCGGCCGTGGTAACGATCTTACGCTGCGGCAGCTTTCCCTTCAGCGTTTCAGAAACAGGCACGAGCGGATCGCCCGCCCCCGTGACGCGCATGGCGCCGTAGACGTACGAACGGCCCGACAGAGGGTCGCGGATAGCGCCGCCTATGCAGGTGGCCGCGCCGCCGAACGGCTCTATTTCCGTCGGATGATTGTGCGTCTCGTTTTTGAAAAGCAGGAGCCACGGTTCCTTCTTCCCGTCGGCCTCGGGCTCTATTTTCACGGTACACGCGTTGATTTCCTCGGACTCGTCAAGCTTGTCGAGAAGGCCGCGTTTCCTGAGACATCTCGCGGCCGCCGTGGCGACGTCCATGAGGCAGACCGGCCTGTCTTCCCTGCCGCACTCCCTTCTCACGTCGAGATAATGCTCGTAAGCGGCTCTTACGTTTTCGTCATCCGTTTCAACGCTGTCGATGACCGTCCCGAAAGTCGTATGGCGGCAATGATCGGACCAGTACGTATCGATCATTCTGATCTCGGTGATCGTAGGATCGCGGCCCTCTTTCTGAAAATAATCCCTGCAAAAGGCGGCGTCGTCAATATCCATCGCGAGCCCGTATTCTTTCACGAAACCGGCCAGGCCGTCACGGTCGAGCGCCGTAAAGCCGGAAAGCGTTGCGACGCTCTGCGGAGCGGCAAACGTTTCGGCAAGCGATTCAGGTTTGCCCAGAGAAGCCTCCCTCGCCTCCACAGGGTTAATGACGTATTTTTTTATCGCGGCGACCTGCTCTGCGGAAAGAGCCCCGTAAAGCGCGTACAGCTTCGCGGACCTCACCAGCGGTCTGTCTCCCTGCGAGATTATCTGTATGCATTGAGCCGCGGAATCGGCGCGCTGATCGAACTGGCCCGGGAGATATTCGACGGCGAACACGGTCGCACCGGAAAGATCCGGATCGCCGGTCGCGACGTCGACCTGCGGCTCCGAAAAAACGGTTTTGACCGCGTAAGAAAACAGTTCTTCCGTGATATTGTCGACGTCATATCTGTTAAGGACGCGCAAGTCCTCGAGCTCTTTTATGCCGAGAAAATCGACAATATCGTTTTTGAGTCCCCGCGCCTCGAGCGCAAGCTCTTTTTTCTTTTCAACGAATATCCTGTAAACCATATCATTTTCCCCCGTTGACGATTCCGCCCGCTTCGAGCGCCCTCTTTCCGATATCCTTTCTCCAGAACGCTCCTTCGAACGATATCTTTTCCACGCGTGAATAAGCCGTATCGAGAGCTTCCTTCAGGCTGTCGCCCGTCGCTGTCACGCCGAGCACGCGGCCTCCAGACGTAACGAGGCGTCCGTCCTTCAGCGACGCGCCGGCGACGTAAACGTGCTCTTTTACGTCGTCCCCGATCGTTATCCCGTATCCTTTTTCATATTCTTCCGGATAACCCTTCGACGCCATTATGACGCAGGCCGCGTGCCTGTCGCTGAATCTGACGTCGGCGTCGGAAAGCCGTCCTTCGGTCACTGAGCGCATTACGTCGAAAAGATCGCTTTCAAGAAGCGGCAGGACGACCTGAGTTTCCGGATCGCCGAATCTGCAATTGTATTCTATCACCTTCGGGCCTCCGGCGGTGAGCATCAGCCCGAAATAGAGGCAGCCTCTGAAAGTGCGCCCCTCGGCGTTCATTGCCCGCACGGTAGGCAGAAAGATCTCGTTCATGCATCTGTCGGCGATCTCTTTCGTATAATACGGATTCGGGGCGACCGTTCCCATACCGCCTGTATTCAGGCCGTTGTCGCCGTCGAGAGCGCGCTTGTGATCCATGGAAGATACCATCGGAACGACAGTCTTTCCGTCCGTGAACGACAGCACGGAGACCTCCGGCCCTTCGAGGAATTCCTCGATAACTATCTTTTCGCCGCTCGCGCCGAACCGCCTGTCGTCCATTATGGAACGCACGGCGGCCCGCGCCTCCTCTCTCGTCGCGGCTATTATCACGCCTTTGCCGAGCGCCAGGCCGTCTGCCTTAATTACGGTCGGCAGAGGCGCTTTTTCGACGTAGTCGAGGGCCGCTGCGGAGTCGTCGAATATCTCGTACGCGGCGGTCGGTATGCCGTATTTTTTCATCAGCTCTTTTGAAAAAGCCTTGCTGCCTTCGATTATCGCCGCACGTTTATCAGGTCCGAAGCACGGTATTCCTTTCTCCGTTAAAGCGTCGCACATTCCGAGAACAAGCGGATCGTCCGGAGCGACCACGGCGTAGCCGATCCCGTTTGCAACGGCAAATTCCACGGCCCCGCCGATATCCCTGGCGCCGATCGGAACGCAGATCGCGTCCGCGGCTATGCCGCCGTTGCCCGGAAGCGCGTATATCGTTTCTACCTCCGGATTTTCCTTAAGCTTTCTGATTATGGCATGCTCTCTTCCGCCGCCGCCTACGACCATTATTTTCAATTCAGATACATCCTTTCGGTAAAGCTGTCAATGATGGAACAGTCTCATTCCCGTGAAGCACATCACCATACCGTGCCTGTCGCAGCAGTCGATCACCGCGTCGTCTCTTATAGAACCGCCGGGCTGAGCGATATATTTAACGCCGCTGCGAAGGGCGCGTTCGATATTGTCGAAGAACGGGAAGAAAGCGTCCGATCCGAGCGAGACGCCGCCCGTCGTATCGAGATACGCGCGCATCTCCTCCTGCGTAAACGGCTCCGGGCGTCTCGTGAAATATCTCTGCCACACGCCGTCGGCGCACACGTCCTCCTCGTTTTTGTTGATGTAGCCGTCGATAACGTTATCCCTGTCCGGCCTGCCGATGTCGTCGCGGAAAGGAAGTCCGAGCACCTTCTCGTGCTGGCGGAGGAACCACGTATCGGCTTTCGATCCGGCGAGTCTCGTGCAATGGATCCTCGACTGCTGTCCGGCGCCGACTCCGATCGCCTGCCCGTCGACAGCGTAGCATACGGAATTCGACTGGGTGTATTTGAGCGTGATCAGCGCGACGATCAGATCCCGCACGGCGCTTTCGGGCAGCTCCCTGTTCGCCGTAACGACGTTTTTAAGAAGGCCGGCGTCGATTTTGAAATTGTTTCTTCCCTGCTCGAAAGTGATCCCGAATACCTGCTTGCGCTCCACGGGATCGGGCACGAAGCCGGGATCGATCTTTACGATATTATAGGCTCCCTTGCGTTTCTCTTTTAATATTTCAAGAGCCTCCGGCTCGTATCCGGGGGCGATTATTCCGTCCGACACCTCGCGCTTCACCATCTTCGCCGTGGTCACGTCGCAAACGTCTGACAGCGCCACCCAGTCGCCGAACGAGCACATGCGGTCCGTGCCTCTGGCCCTTGCGTACGCGCACGCGAGCGGAGAGTCGTCGAGTCCCGGTATATCGTCTTCAAAAACAGCTTTTTTCAGCCTGTCGGAGAGCGGTATTCCGACCGCCGCGGACGTGGGGCTCACGTGCTTGAACGAGGTGACGGCGGGCATCCCGAGAGCCTCCTTGAGCTCTTTTACGAGCTGCCATGAGTTAAACGCGTCGAGGAAATTGATATATCCGGGTCTTCCCGAGAGGATCTCTATGGGGAGCTCCGACCCGTCGTGCATATAGATCCTTGCAGGTTTCTGATTCGGGTTGCAGCCGTATTTGAGTTCGAATTCTTTCATTGTCCGCACGCTCCTTAATTGTTTTTATTTATGATGATATCCTCGGGCTCGCCGCCGTGAAGCGGGACGGAGCGCACGAAAAGAGAGACTTTGTTGTCCGCGTTGAGATTGTTCCACACGACCGAAGCGAGCTCCCCGGCTGTCCCCGGCAGCGATATCTGCTCCGGTTCGCCCTCGAACGAAGGTATCGGATCGCCGTCGCATTTGTACGTGTGAATGAAATGCCCCTTTCCGGGAACCGGCTCGTAGTCGAAATAATATCTTCTGCACGTCCGTCCCTCTCCCTCGCTTTTCAGGATCGAGAGGCTGTAGGAATAAGTTCTGCCGTTTCTGCCGTAATACGCGACTCCGGAGATGCGCGGAGTGAAATTGGGGGCGTCGGGCTCGAATTCCCGCGTCGCAAGCGCTTTTGCGAAGGAAGACGGATCGGAAGGATCGCTTTTCATGAAATAGTAGACCGTGTCCGTCTGGTTTCCGTTGGTGACGATGTCGGCGCAATAGCCGTCCGTCTCAAACCGCAGGTACGGATTGTAGATGATGAGGCTCGGATCGGTGAGCTTCGATTCGTCGAACGCCTTGGTGCGCATGCCGCCGTCGAAGGATTCGAAAATCCTGTTCCGGCTGTTTACGCTTCTGCCCATGATAAAATACGCGATCAGGGCGTTTTCTCCGTCCGGCGACGTGCCAATGATAATTCCTCTTCCGGGGTACGCGTTCGCTGACAGCAGCGCCGCAAGATCAAAATCAGCCATTTTCTTTTTCCTCTCTTTCCAGCAATTCAGAGCATACAAGCTCGAGAGACGCGGGCAATATCTTCCACTCCGCCTGTTTCATGACCCGTTTCTGCAGAATTTCGGGGGTATCGTTCTTTCTGACTGCGACCGCCTTCTGCATTATTATCCTGCCGCCGTCCGGTATCTCGTTAACGAAATGAACGGTAGCCCCCGTAACCTTCACGCCGTACCCGAGCGCGGCCTCGTGGACCTTCAGTCCGTAGAAGCCTTTGCCGCAGAACGACGGTATGAGAGACGGGTGAACGTTTATGATCCTGCCGCTGTACTTTCGCGTGAAATCAGCTGACAGAATACACATGAATCCGGCGAGAACGACGATCTCCGCGCCGGCGCCGTCGATGACGGCGGCTATCCTCCGCTCGAATTCCTCCTGAGACGGACAATCCTTTCTGCTTACCGTGTACGAACCGATCCCGGCTTTCGCGGCTCTTTCAAGAGCGTACGCGTCCGGTCTGCTCGATATGACCGCTCTGAGTTCGCAGCTCGGAAGCTTCCCGGCCTTCCCGGCGTCAATGATCGCCTGAAGGTTCGTGCCCCCGCCCGAAACAAGAACGGCTACTCCAATCTTCTTCATGAACCACACCCCCGGTCCGGAACGTCAGCCTGCGCGGAAAATCATTCGATCCTGATCTTTTCGCCGCCGGCGGAAGCTTCTATGCGGCCCGCTATGTAAGCGTCCTCTCCCTCCGACCTCAGGATCCCGAGAGCCTTTTCCTCGTCGCGGGCGGGGACCACGATGCTCATTCCGACGCCCATATTGAACGTGTTGAACATGTCGCGCTCGGAAATATTGCCTTTTTTCGCGATAAGATCGAATATCGGAAGTATCCTGAGGCTGCTCCTGTCGATCACCGCCTGAAGTCCGTCCGGCACCGATCTCGGAATATTCTCGTAAAAACCGCCGCCGGTTATGTGCGAGATGCCGCGCACCTCGACTTCCTCCAGCAGTTTCAGAACGGGTCTCACGTAGATTCTCGTGGGCGTCAGCAGCGTTTCGAGCACCGATTTTCCGCCGAGCGAGGGTTCGGGCTTTCGTATATCATCGTTTTCGACGTCGAAGATCTTTCTCACGAGAGAAAAACCGTTGGAATGGACTCCCGAGGAAGGAAGCGCGATCACGACGTCGCCCGGCTTCATTTTTGAATTGTCGATGATCCTGTCCCTGTCGACTATGCCGGTACAGTATCCGGCGAGATCGTATTCGTTTTCGGGATAGAAGCCCGGCATCTCCGCAGTTTCGCCGCCGATCAGAGCGGCTCCGGACTGAACGCAGCCGTCGCATACGCCTTTTACGATCTGAGCTATTTTTTCGGGATAATTTTTTCCGCAGGCGATATAATCGAGGAAAAACAGAGGCTTCGCGCCGCAGCAGATGATGTCGTTAACGCACATGGCGACGCAGTCGATCCCGACGGTATCGTGTTTATCCGCGATGAACGCGAGCTTCAGCTTCGTTCCCACGCCGTCGGTACCGCTGACGAGCACCGGCTTTTTCATTCCGGAAAGCTCCGGCATGAATAAGCCTCCGAAGCCTCCGACGTCCGAAAAGACTCCGGGAGTTTCCGTCCGTTTGATATGTTCCTTCATAAGCTCGACGGATCTGTAACCGGCGGTGATATCAACGCCGGCAGCGGCGTAGCTTTCTGATCTTGAAAAATCGTTCATATTTACTCCTTCCCGTTCCAGCAATACGTGCAAAGGCGGCATTGCGGCAGGCCGATGGCCTCTACGACGCCTTCAAGCGACTGGAATTCGAGTGACGCGAAATTGAATTTTTTGCTGATCGCCTCACGCAGCTTTTTTCCTCTTCCGGTGCTTCCGTCGCTGTATTCATCAATATGTTCAAAGCCTTCCTCACCCTCGAGCTCCATTATCACGCGTCTCGCGATTAGCTCCATATCTCCGGTAGCTCTCGAGAA
>CADBOE010000063.1 GCA_902796205.1 uncultured Ruminococcus sp.
AACATGTGATTAATTCCTCCTGAGTTATGTTGATGCGTGACGCGGAACTGTGCCGCGAACGCACTTGGCCGTTAAAGAAGCACTGCAATGAATTTGGCCGGCTTTCCGTCAAGCGATTTCATTCCGTGCTCCGTCATCGAGTCAAAATAAAGCGAGTCGCCGGGCTCGAGAATGCACTCCTGCCCGTCGATATATATGAGGAGCCTTCCCTCCACGCAGAAATTGAATTCCTGCCCCTCGTGACGGTTAAGGTGCAGCTCCTCGTTTTCGGGAGTGTCGACGGTAACGAGAAACGGCTCCGCAAGTCTGCCGGCGAAATTATACGCCAGATGTCTGTAGACACAGCCGGCACGTCCGCGCTCCACGGTGATGCCTCTTCCCTTTTTCACGAAGCTGTATGTGTGGAGCATAGGCTGACCGCCGGAAAGAAGATCGGTCATTTCCACTCCGAAAAATTTGGCAATATCGGAGAGTTCGCCCATCGGGACCTCCGTCTCACCTTTTTCGTACTTTTCAAGAAGCTCTGCCGGAATGCCGGTGCCTTCCGAAACCTGCGTGACGGTAAACTCGTCTATCTCTCTGAGCTCCCGTATCCGGGCGGCGATATCGTTTGCCATAAATGTTCACATCCGTTTTCTACGGAACCGTGAAAGCGGTTCCTTGATATGATTATACAGTTTTCCGGCCGTCAATGCAATGCCCGGATGCGTAAAAATATCTTTCTTGAATACATTCTGAAATAGTCTCCGGGTAAACGCATGAACAAAGCGGGAAATTGACCGGAAACGGCATGAACGGAGCTTGACCGGCAGCCGGAAAACGATTGTTCCCGCATCCGGCGGTCGCGCTGGAAAGCCTCGGAAAACCGGCCGGAAAAACAACCTGCTGAAGCTCCCGAAAATAATTATTGACAACAAAAAAATCTGTGATAAAATACGTGCGAAGTTTAGCAATTCTAAACTTTAAGTTTACTTACGCGGCGTGTGCCGGAGGGAGCGTGATTGTGATCATGAGCATGATCGTACTCGGAAAAAAACTCAGGTCTCTGAGGATAGCCAACGGTCTTACGCAGGAGGAGCTCGCGGACAGATGCGAGCTTTCAAAAGGATTCATCTCCCAGCTCGAAAGAGACCAGACCTCGCCTTCCATCGCCACGCTCGTCGATATTCTCGAATGTCTCGGGACCGATATCCAGTCGTTTTTCAGCGCACCCCCGGAAGAGAAGATCGTTTTCACCAGGGATGATTTTTTTGAGAAGAACGACGGGGAGGCCGGACACCGCGTCACGTGGATCGTACCCAACTGCCAGAAAAACGATATGGAGCCCATCATTCTCGAGCTCGAGCCGGGCGGTATATCCCCCAGGGAGGAACCGCACAGCGGAGAGGAATTCGGATACGTTCTTTCGGGAAGCATCGTGATCCATATCGGCGACAGAAGCGTGAAGGCGAAAAAGGGAGACTGCTTTTACTATTCCTCTGACAGGGATCACTATATAACGAACAAGTCCAGGCAGAAGGCGGCTATCCTCTGGATATCGACGCCTCCGAGCTTCTGAATCAATATTACGGGAGGATGCTTATGTCGAGTCACATAATCGATCTGTTCAACATTACGAAAAGCTACGGCGATACGGAAGTCATAAAAGATCTTTCGCTGTATATCAGGAAAAACGAATTCCTCACGCTCCTCGGGCCTTCCGGCTGCGGCAAGACCACGACGCTCCGCATAATCAGCGGCTTCGAAAAACCCGACTCCGGAAAGGTTTTCTTCAACGGCGAGGATATAACGGATCTTCCCCCTCACAAGAGGAAGGTCAATACCGTTTTCCAGAAGTATTCCCTCTTCCCGAATATGAATATATACGAGAATATCGCTTTCGGTCTGAAGATCAAGAAGCTCCCGGAGCAGGAGATAAAAAAGAAGGTCAAAGCCGCTCTCGAGCTCGTTGAGCTTTCCGGTTTTGAACGGCGCAAGCCCGATTCTCTCTCCGGCGGACAGCAGCAGCGTATCGCCATCGCCCGCGCCATCGTGAACGAGCCCGAGATCCTGCTTCTCGACGAGCCGCTCGGCGCGCTTGACCTCAAGCTCAGAAAAGAAATGCAGGTGGAGCTGAAGGCGCTTCAGAAAAAAACAGGTATCACGTTCGTTTACGTCACGCACGACCAGGAAGAGGCTCTTACAATGTCCGACACGATCGTGGTCATGAATCAGGGCGTCATACAGCAGATCGGCATACCGACCCAGATCTACAACGAGCCCGTGAACGCGTTCGTCGCGAGATTCATCGGAGACAGCAACATTCTTTCCGGAGTGATGATAAAGGATTATCTTTGCGAATTCGCCGGAAGACAGTTCGAATGCGCCGACAGGGGCTTCGAGAAGGACGAGGACGTGGACGTCGTCGTTCGGCCGGAGGATATAAAGGTCGTGTCCCCCGCCGACGGAATGATCACCGGAACGGTCGTTTCCGCGCTTTTCAAAGGCGTTCATTACGAGATGATCGTCGTATCCCCCGACGGCTTCAGATGGAAGGTACACAGCACGGAGATAACCGAGCCGGGCGTCGAGATCGGAATGGTCATAAAACCGTTCGATATCCAGATAATGAAGATCCCGTACAACATTCTGACCGGCTGGGCGCTCGGCGGCGAAATGGTCGATATCGGCCCGGTGAACGTTAAATATCTCGCGAAAAACTCCAACGCAGAGGAATTTGACAACGAGGAGACGGTCAACGTTTACATTCTTCCGCAGGATATCGACATTCTCACCTCCGCTCCCGAAACGGAGCCGAAGGACGGCGACAACGTCATAAAAGGCGAAGTGGAAACGTTCCGCTACAAGGGTGACGATTACGAGATCACCGTAAAATGCAGCGAGCTTTCGCTGCTCGTCCACACGTACGATAAAGTCAAGATCGGTCAGATGATCTATCTTCATATTCCGGAGGAATCCATCCGTATCCGTAAGCGCGAGGAGGTAGTGGAGATCAATGACCAGGGCAACTAAGATCCTTAAAAACATACCGCTGTACGTCTGGATACTGATGTTCACCATCGTACCGCTGCTGATGATACTCGTTTACGCCGTATTCGAATTCAGGCCGGACGGAGTCAGATTCACTCTCGAGCATCTGAAGAACGTCGTCACGAACGGCGATTATATCAGGGCGCTTCTCGTTTCCCTGAATTACGCTTTCATCTCGACGGTGGTTTGTCTGGTGCTCGGCTTCCCTCTCGCATATCTGCTGACGCGCCTCGGCGAGAGGATGCGTTCGTTCGTTTCAATGCTGCTGCTTCTCCCGATGTGGATGAATTTCATTATCCGTACGTACGCGATGCTCTCTCTTATAGACGAGCAGGGCATCGTGACGAAGCTGATGGGCGGATTCATGCTGAAAGGAACTGACGCGGCGATCATAATCGGAATGGTCTACAACTATCTGCCTTTCCTCGTCCTTCCGATATATACCTCGATGCTCAAGATCGACAGGAGTCTCGTCGAAGCGGCGCAGGATCTGGGCGGCAACGCGTTCCACGTATTCAAGGGCGTTATAATCCCACTGTCGCTTCCCGGTGTCGTTTCGGGAATAACGATGGTTTTCGTTCCCTGCGTGACGACTTTCGTCATTCCTCAGCTCATGAACAACAACGTTTGGACGATAGGCAAGCTGATAGAGTACAAGTTCAATTCCGGCGCATCGTCTACGGGCGTCGATCCCGAGGGCGGAGCTCTTTCGTTCATTCTTATGATACTCGTATTCATCTGCATGTCGGTATTCAATCTGATCGACAAGGATGAGGAGAACGCGGCGGGAGGGCTCACGTTATGAAAAACAAGCTTTCTAATTTTTTCAAGGTCGCCTACATCGCGCTGATAATGGTCTTCCTGTACGCCCCTATCGTCGTCCTGATTCTGTTTTCGTTTAACGCCGGAAGCACGAGGGCGAGATTCACGGGACTTTCACTGGTGCATTATTCCGAGCTTTCCGCGCAGACCGATCTCCTGAACGCTCTGAAGAATACCCTGATAGTGGCGCTGATCGCCTCTGTCGTTGCGACTCTGATCGGCACGTATGCCGCTTTCGTAATCGCCCGTCTGTCGCCCTTCAAGAAGAATGCCGTGCTGAAATCGCTTAACATCCCGATGCTGAACGCCGATATCGTAACAGGTATCTCCCTCATGCTCTTCTTCGTGTTCATTTCGATAAAGCTCGGATTCGTGACTCTGCTGATCGCGCACATAATGTTCAACGTGCCGTACGTAACGATGTCGGTGCTTCCGAAGATCAGACAGCTGAACAAAAGCACCTACGAAGCGGCGCTCGACCTCGGAGCCTCGCCCGCGATGGCGTTCCGGAAGGTAGTCGTACCGGAGATCCTTCCCGGCGTGATCTCAGGCGCGCTCATGGCGTTCACGCTCTCACTCGACGATTTCATAATCAGCTATTTTACTTCAGGCTCCGATTTCATGACCCTTTCGGTATGCATAAACTCGATGACGAAAAAGACGATTCCGCTCGCGGTCAACGCGCTGTCAACGATACTGTTCGTCGCCGTGTTCGTGATTTTGCTGATAATCAATTTCAGACCTGACCGTAAAAAGAAGCAGGCATAATTTCATCTTTTGCAAGGAGGATAATCAAAATGAAGATTTCCAGAAAAGCCGGAACGGATTCCGGATTCAAAAAAACGTCGAGGATCGCATGCGCCGCCATTGCCGCCGTTATGCTGTTGCTCGCGCTCATGACCGCTGCGGGCTGCAGTTCGAAGCAGAAGCTTTACGTTTTCAACTGCGGCGATTACATTGACCCCGGAACGATCAAGGCTTTCGAGCAGGAATATCCGCAATACAAAGTCGTTTACGATACTTACGACACGAACGAGACGATGTATCAGAAGCTCGTCAGCACCAATACGCCCTACGACGTGATAGTGCCTTCCGATTATATGGTTTCGCGCCTTATTCAGGAAAACAGGCTCAAAAAGATCGACATGAGCAAGATCACGAATTACGGCAAGATCAGAAAGGATCTTACCGGAAAGTCGTACGACCCGCAGAACGAATATTCCGTTCCTTATATGTGGGGCACGATGGGAATAATCTACAACAAGGAGCTCGTCGGCGACGACGTGATAGACAGCTGGGGAGATCTCTGGGACGAGAAATACAAAGGCTCTATCCTGATGCTCGACTCGATACGCGATACGATGGCCGTCGCTCTTATCTGGAAGTACGGTCTCGATGAGATCAATACGACCGATCCGGAAAAGATCGCCGAAGCCGGAAAGCTTCTCGAGCAGCAGAAGCCGCTCGTGGCTCAGTACGGAGTCGACGACATAAAGGATCCCATGGTGCGCGGAAATTACGCGCTCTGCCTTGAATGGTCCGGCGACGCGTACGCGATAATCGACGAGAGCGAATACGATCTCGGATACGTCATTCCGAAGGAAGGCTCGAACGTCTGGATCGACAGCATGGTCATACCCACGTCTTCGCAGAATACCGAAGGCGCCCATCTCTTTATCGATTTCATGTGCCGCACCGATATAGCCGTTAAAAACGCCGAATATATCGGTTACTCGACTCCCCAGGACGAAGCCCTGGCCGAGCTCGGCGAAGGATACGAGGATGACGCCGTTTACAATCCTTCCGAAGAAGATCTCGCGAGATGCAGGGAATTCGTCCATCTCGGCGCCGACGTGATGGACAAGTACAACGCGACCTGGGAAACGTTCAGGCTTACCGAAACGAAGACCGAGAAGAGCACGAATCTGATATGGCTTTACGTTCTTATCGGAATCGTCGCGGCCGGAGCCGTCATTTTCTTCATCGTGAGAAAGAAGAAGCAGGACAAAGTCAGATATGAAGACTGACGAAGCATTGACCAGTCGCGCAAACGCTGTCGGCGCGGGTCCCGGGAGGATCCGCGTTGACCGCGTTATGGACCGCCTCGATATGCTGCTCGCGAAAAAGGATTATGCCTCCGCCGAGGCGCATCTGCTCTACTGGCTCGGCGAATCGCGTTCCGCCGGAGACGATGCCGCGGAGCTTGCGATGATAAACGAGCTGATGGGCTTTTACAGGAAGCAGGGCGTCAGGGAAAAGGCGTTTGAGTACGCCCGTACAGGCGTCGGTGATTTCGGCTCCCCCGGAAGGCTCGGCGACAGCATTATCTACGCGACGACGTGTCTGAACGCCGCAACGGTGTATAAAGCCTTCGGCGAGCCGGAAAAAGCGCTCGCACTGTACCGTGCGTGTCACGATATCTACACGCGCAGGCTTTCACCGGACGATCTGCGTTTTGCGGGTCTTTACAACAATATGGGCCTTGCGCTTCTCGAGACCGGAGACTCCGACGGCGCGGAAAATGCGTTTTACGACGCTTTGAGGCTGCAGGAGCCTTACGGCCTTTCGACCGCGCCGGACAGAGCGATCACATATTTGAATCTTTGCGATCTGTATTATTTTCTTGCGAACGAGAACGGTGACGACGAAAACACGATCCCCGGCGACGTGTTCCAGAATAAGATTGAAGAATGCGCCGAGAAGGCGTATGAGCTGCTTTCGTCGCCCGGCGTTTCGCACGACGCGTATTTCGCGTTCGTTTGCGAAAAATGCTTTCCTGTTTTCGGTTTTTACGGCTTTTTCAAATATAAAAACGATCTTGAAAAGTGGGCTGACGAGATCAATTCATCTTACGGGAGCTGAACGTGCATGAACGGGCTTGAATTGTCGGAAAGCTTCTTCAGAGAATGCGCCGAACCGGTATTCAGACAGAAATTCCCCGAGCTTTTCGACGGTTTTCTGTGCTTCGGTCTCGCCGGCCCCGGTTCCGAATGCTACGGATTCGACGACGGATTTTCACAGGATCATGATTTCAGCCCGGATTTTTGCGTTTTTTATCCCGAAAGCGAGCGGTTCGACAGGAAATTGATTTTCGCGCTCGAAAGGACGTACGCGAAGCTTCCCAAAGAATACCGCGGCTATAAGCGGGCGGAAATCACGCATCATGCCGGAGCTGCAAGACGCGGCGTTATCGGCGTGAACGAGTTCTATTCGAGATATATCCCCGGAGGCGCCGTGCCTGAAGACGTTTACGAATGGCTGCGCATCCCGGATGAAAATCTTTGCGAGGCGACGAACGGAAAGATCTTCCGGGACCCTTCCGGGCTGTTCGG
>CADBOE010000064.1 GCA_902796205.1 uncultured Ruminococcus sp.
CAGTCTTGCCAGGAAAAAACGCAGATGTTCCTATGACGATATTTTTCTTGCTGATATCATTCATTCTTTTCATGCGTGAGCCCTGGTTATTTACAGACTTGAAATCGACGGCCGCCTGATGTAAAATAAACGCGGTAAAAAAGTCCGCGTCCGTACGCGCGCGGTCAATCTATTCGGGAGGTCAGTTATGTTTTGCAAGATCTGCGGCCATGAATTAAAAGAAGGAACAAAGTTCTGCCCCAACTGCGGCAATATCATTTTCTCGGACGGTCACGGCGTATCGGGCGGCGCGTCTGAAGCTGCCGAAGCTGCCAAACCTTCCGCAGCTGACGAAAATGCCGTGAACAAACCGGTACAGGAAGACGTCAAACCGGACGGAACCGCTGAGACGGTAAACGGCAATCAGACCGCGCCCGCAGAAACGTACGGCGGTGAGCTTCACTCCGGTGAAACTCCGGACGCCGCTGAAGGCGAAGCAGGCGCCGAAGCCGATGACGATGCTTCCGACGAGCGCCTCGACGAGCTCACGAATCTCTCCGACGAGGCCAGGGCAAGAGCCGATGAAGCCGAGAAGGAAGCAAGAAGAATAGAGGAAGAATCGAACGCCGCTATAGCGGAGGCGAGAGCGAAAATGGAAGAGGCAAAAGCCAAAGCCGACATCGCCGCCGCCGAAGCGAGATCGAAGGAATTTGAAAAGAAGCGCGCTGAAGCCGTAAAAAAAGCGAACAAGGCCGTCGCCTTCGCCAATTTCAAGATAGGAGCCGCGAACGCGATCATGAGCCAGCAGAAGCAGGCCGTCATCGAGGCGGAGAATGCTTCCAGAGCAGCCGAAGAAGCCCTGCGGGACGCGAACGAAATGGGAATCACTCAGCTTCCCGCACTGGACACCGTCAGGAATACAGGCGCTGCCGAAACCGGAGCCGTAGCCGCAAATGCTCCGCTCGGCGCGGCGAACCGCCGGAACGAAGCGACCGATCCCGCGGCCGCCACGGCGGTGCAGACCGTTGCGGACCCGCCGGCGGATGCCGGGGCAGCGCGGCAGAAGCTCGTTAAACCGTTCGGCTATTTCGGACTGAATCTGCTTTATGCCATTCCCGTGATCGGCTTGATATTCCTTATCGTGCATTCGTTCGGGAAAAAGAACCTGAACCGCAGGTATTTCGCTCTGTATCACTGGATCGGCGTCGCGATATGCCTTTTACTGGCCGGAGTCGGCGTCATATTGTATTTCGCTTTCAAACAGTCTCTTTTTGTTAAAAATCTTGAAAACGTGATACAGATTATCGTCGAAGCGATAAAAACGATCGGGGCCTGATTCCGTTCGATTACGTCTGATCACACTCCTGCGGGCGGCGGAGCCGCAAAATTGACTCCGGCGCCCGTCAGTGATATACTGAAAGCGTTGACCCGCCTGATAATGATCGGGAGATCGACCGCTCCGGCGAAGAAAATATGAAGTACGGAAGATCGCCGGACCGTACAGATTGAAAGGGGAAATTACTGTATGAACATCTCAATTACCAGAACTGCCGCGCCAAAAGAAAAACCGAAGGATCAGAGCAAACTCGGCTTCGGCAGGATATTCACGGATCATATGTTCGTCATGGATTACAACGAAGGCGAAGGGTGGCACGACGCCAGAATAGTACCTTACGGCCCCATATCGCTCGAGCCTTCGGCCATGATATTCCATTACGGCCAGGGCATATTCGAGGGAATGAAAGCGTACAGGACCGCCGACGGCCGCACGCTCCTTTTCAGACCCGGGAAGAATTTCGAACGCGCGAATATCTCCAACGAAAGACTGTGCATACCGCCGATCGACGAGGACTTTGCGCTCGAAGCGCTGAAGGAGCTCATCCGCGTCGACATCGACTGGGTTCCCACGAACGAGGGAACGTCGCTTTACGTGCGTCCGTTTATAATCGCGGTGGATCCGCAGCTCGGCGTTCATCCCGCGTCGCATTATCTTTTTATGATAATCCTTTCGCCGGTCGGCGCCTACTATCCCGAAGGGCTGAATCCGGTTAAAATCTACGTCGAGGACGATTACGTGCGCGCCGTTAAAGGCGGAATCGGCTTCGCGAAAACGCCCGGAAACTACGCCGCTTCGATCAGGGCCCAGGAAAAAGCCGCCGAACTCAAATACACGCAGGTCCTCTGGCTGGACGGCGTGGAACGCAAATATATCGAGGAAGTCGGGACGATGAACGTGTTTTTCGTTATCGACGGAACCGTGGTGACTCCCGCTCTCAACGGAAGCATTCTCGCCGGCGTTACGAGAGATTCGTCCATTCAGCTCCTTAAGAGCTGGGGAGTGAAAGTGGAGGAGCGCAAGCTCGGGATCCGCGAAGTGTACGACGCCTACAATTCCGGAAAACTTGACGAAGTATTCGGGACCGGAACGGCCGCGGTTATTTCTCCCGTCGGAGAGCTGAACTGGGAAAATCACATAATGACGATCAACGGCGGAAAGATCGGACCGATATCTCAGAAGCTTTACGACAGCATTACCGGCATCCAGTCGGGAAAACTGCCTGATACGATGGGATGGACTGTGGAAGTCTGAGCGCAGCATCCCGATTAACAGCGTTTAATTCCGGCGATCCGTGCGGCAGTCGTTCTGCCCTGGGTCGCCGCATTCGCACCGGAGGTTATTTGTTTTGTGGAAATCTTTATTTGAAAAGCTGAAAGAAGCGATGATGTCGGTCCTTCCGGTAACGTTCGCCGTTCTTTTGATCGCGCTGCTTCCGTGGGTCAGCTTCAGCTGGTTCGAGACGGGAGTTTTCGCGTTATCGGCCGTTTTTCTCGTTATCGGAATAGCGCTGTTCAATCTCGGCGCCGATATGGCCATGTCTCCGATGGGCGAGCACGTCGGATCCGGTCTCGCGAAAACGGGGAAAATGTCGATACTGCTTCCCGTCTGCTTCGTGCTCGGCCTTCTGATCACGGTCGCCGAGCCGGATCTCACCGTTCTTTCCGGTCAGGTGAGCGCTATAATGGACCGCAATCTGCTCATATTTACGGTAGGCGCCGGAGTGGGTCTGTTTCTCGTTCTCGGCATCGTGAAGATCATCCGGAAAAAGAGCCTTACGATGATGCTGATGTTCTTCTATATGCTGATGTTCTCGTTTGCCGCGCTCGTGTTCGAACGGGGCGAGGGAGCGCTGCTGCCGATGGCTTTCGACTCCGGCGGCGTCACGACGGGACCCATCACCGTACCTTTCATCATGGCGCTCGGCGTGGGCATTGCCGCGGTGACGTCAAGGGGCTCGGACAGCGGAGAAAACAGCTTCGGACTGATCTCTCTCTGCTCGATCGGACCGATATTGGCCGTCCTTGCGCTGGCGTTGTTTTCATCCGGTACGCTCACGTACACAACTCCGGATTATTCGATAGAAACTCATACCGGCGACTATCTTCCCGGCATCATTCTCCACTCGCTCCGCGACGTGGCGTTCTCGCTCGTGCTGATCGTCGTGTTCTTCGTTATACTTCAATTTGCCGTCCTGAAGCTGCCGGTGAGGCGCCTTCTCAGGATCGGCATCGGAATAGCGTACACCTTCGTGGGACTCGTTATTTTCATGATCTCCGTATCCGTGGGCTTCATGCCGGTCGGATACAAGCTCGGCACGCAGCTCGGGGAAAATAACAAATACGTTCTCATTGCAGCCGGACTGCTAATAGGAATGCTGACGGTCCTCGCCGAGCCCGCGGTACACGTTCTGAACCATCAGGTGGAATCGATAACCGGCGGAAGCATCAGCTCGAGATCAATGATGATCGCGCTGTGCGTCGGAGTGGGCGTCTCTATCGCGCTTTCCATGCTCCGCGTCGTCCTCGGCTTCTCGATCCTTTTTTATCTGATACCGGGCTATCTGCTGTCGCTCGGGCTTTCGTTCTTCGTCCCCGGCATTTATACTGCGATCGCGTTCGATTCCGGCGGCGTTGCCAGCGGACCCCTGACGTCGAGCTTTATTTTGCCGCTCACGGTGGGAGCCTGCTCTGTGCTGCAGGGCGAAAACAACGTTCTGAATTTTGCTTTCGGCGTTGTTGCGATGGTGGCCATGACGCCGCTGATAACGATCCAGGTCCTCGGCTTCAAATCGGTCGCCGGCAGATTCATACGCACCCGCGCGGCCATGAAGAGGATAATCAGCGCCGATGACGAGCAGATCATCGACTTCAGACAGGAGGTGTGAGCGCATGAAGCTATTAAAAAAAATACGGCCTGCAGCGTCCGAACGGCGCGCCCATGGAGTGGCGAACGTCTCCGAGGGACACGCTCTCGATACCGGAAGGCTCGAGATGGTCGTCGTTATAATAAACAGACCCAAGACGGATTTTTACATGGACCTGATGCAGGGGTTCGAGGTGAATCTTTCGCTCTCCGTTCCGGCCGAAGGCACCGCCGGAGCCGAGCTTCGCGAAGTGCTCGGACTTGCGAATACGGATAAAAACGTACTTCTCGGCTTCGTGCGCGAGGACAGGTCGGACGAGCTGCTGGACGTTCTCCGGAAAAAATTCAGGACTATCGGCGGCGGCAAGGGAATAGCGTTTACCGTGCCTCTGACCGGAGTCATCGGCGTAATGGTGTACGGCTTTCTCAGCAACAACGAAAAGCTCGCCAGAAACGGTTCGCAGCAGGACGACAAATAACAGGGAGAAGAACTATGGAAGACAATATTACAAAATACGAAATGATCTGCTGTATCGTCAACAACGGCTTTTCGGAGACCGTTATGGACGCGGCGAGAAGCGCCGGCGCGAGGGGAGGAACCATCGTTCATGCTCGCGGAGCGGCGGTAAAGGAGGCTCAGGAGCGGTTCGGCATTTTTATCCAGCCTGAGAAGGATCTCGTCATAATGCTCGTGCCCGAGGAAATCAGAGAAGCCGTGCTGCACAAGATCTATAAGGACGCCGGACTCGGAACCGCAGGGCAGGGAATAGCATTCGCCCTTCCGGTCAGAAGAGCCGTCGGACTGAGCGGCAGCGCGGCCGAGGTGCTGACTCCCGAGGAAACCGCCGCCGAAAAGAAAAAAGATGCAGAAGAAAAGAAAATCAATAACGCGAGAAGGAAGGGCGGAAAGAGATGAGAGATTATCCCGGAAAAGGAACGTTCAAACTCGGATTCGGACTGATGCGTCTTCCCAAGCTGGACGGCGGCGGGATCGATACGGAGCAGGTAAAGAAAATGGTCGATATTTTCATTGCCGGCGGAGGCACGTATTTTGACACCGCGTACGTTTACGACGGCGGCAGATCGGAGATCGCCACGAAGGAGGTCCTCGTCGACCGTTATCCGAGAGACAGCTATACTCTTTGCACGAAGCTGAACGCCGGAATAAGAGACATAACGGAACAGGAAGCGAAGGCCCAGTTCATGACGAGCCTCGAACGTACGGGAGCCGGATATTTCGATTATTATCTGCTGCACGCGCTTCAGATAAGTAACTATCGCAAATATGACGAATTCGGACTCTGGGATTATGTAAGGGAGCTGAAGGAAAAAGGGCTCGTGAAGCATTACGGCTTCTCGTTCCACGCGACGCCGAAGCTTCTCCGGCAGCTGCTCACGGAGCATCCCGACGTTGATTTCATACAGCTTCAGATCAATTATGCCGACTGGGACAGCATTACGATCGAATCGAGAGAATGCTACGAGATCGCGCGCGAATTCGGCGTCCCGTTTACCGTAATGGAACCTCTCAAGGGCGGCTCGCTGGCCGATCCTCCGCTTGCCACGGTAAGAGAGCTGTTCAGGGAAGCTGCCCCGGAGGCTTCGTTCTCGTCGTGGGGGATCAGGTTTGCGGCGTCGCTCGACGGCGTTATTACCGTGCTGTCCGGAATGTCGAACTTAGCCCAGGTCGAAGACAATATGTCTTATATGAAAAATTTCGTTCCGCTCTCAGACGCGGAAAAGGAAGTCGTCAGAAAGGCCCGGCTTGCGATACACGACGACAGAAGCATACAGTGTACCGCCTGCCACTACTGCGTCGACGGCTGTCCGATGACGATTCATATTCCCGAGATCTTTTCCGCCATGAATCAGCGGATCCTTTACGGCGGCGGGAACGGCGCGTTCGACTACGCGAGAGTGACTTCGGAGCACCGCGGAAAAGCGTCCGACTGCATTGAATGCGGCGCGTGCGAGGACAGCTGCCCGCAGAGCCTGCCCATAAGAGAATTGCTCAAAAAATGTTCCGCTGAGTTCAAAAAGTGATATAATATACTTAAACCAAATATTTACTTATTGGAAGGAAGGCATTGTAATGTCAAAGAAGCAGTTTAAAACTGAATCGAAAAAATTGCTGGATATGATGATCAATTCCATCTATACCCACAAGGAGATCTTTTTAAGGGAACTCATCTCGAATGCCAGCGACGCCATAGACAAGCTGTATTTCAGATCTCTCACCGACGGCGGTATCACGCTTTCACGCGGCGATTACGAGATACGCCTCACCCCCGACGCCGAAAACCGCACTCTCGAGATCAGGGACAACGGTATCGGTATGACCCGTGAGGAACTCGAAACGAATCTCGGAACAATAGCGAAGAGCGGTTCGTTCGATTTCAAAAAAGACGGCGCGAACGCTTCTGAAGGCAACGCTGACATAGATATAATCGGCCAGTTCGGCGTCGGCTTCTATTCCGCGTTCATGGTAAGCGATCTCGTTACGGTCGAATCGCGCGCGTGGGGCGCGGAGGAAGCGTATTGCTGGAAATCTTCCGGAACCGACGGCTATTCCATTGAAAAATGCGACAAGGACGGCTGCGGCACGACGGTCACGCTTCATCTGAAGCCAGATACCGACGACGACAGATACGGTGAATTTCTCGACGAATGGCGCATAAAAGAGCTCGTGAAAAAATACAGCGACTATATCCGCTATCCGATAAAAATGGAAGTTACAAAATCGAGGAAAAAAGAAGGCAGTCCCGACGACAAGCCCGAATACGAGAGCTATACCGAGGACGAGACTCTCAGCACGATGATCCCGATTTGGAAGCGTCCGCAGGACGGGGTGACCGACGAGGAATATGCCGACTTCTACCGGAACAAGTTTTTCGATTACGAGGAGCCGCTCAAGGTGATACGCCAGAAAACGGAGGGGCTTTCGAGCTTCGAGGCGCTGCTGTTCATACCGGCCCGCGCTCCGTTCGACTATTACAGCCGTGAATTCGAAAAAGGTCTTCAGCTTTATTCGAGCGGCGTTCTGATCATGGAAAAATGCAAGGAGCTGCTTCCGGATTATTTCAGCTTCGTGCGGGGACTCGTCGACAGCTCCGATCTTTCGCTCAACATTTCTCGCGAGATGCTGCAGCACGACAGGCAGCTGAAATCGATTGCCCGCTCCGTCGAAAAGAAGATCGCTTCCGAGCTTTCCAAAATGCTTGAAAACGACAGGGAAAAATATGAAAAGTTCTTCAAAGCTTTCGGGCGTCAGCTGAAATACGGCATCTATATGGATTACGGCGCGCATAAGGACGTGCTTCAGGATCTGCTGCTCTTCAGATCCTCATACGAGGCTCCGGACGGTTCCGGAAACGCCGCGGCAGGAGGCGACAGGGGAGTTACTCTGAAGGAATACGTTTCCAGGATGAAAGAGGATCAGAAAAAGATATATTATGCCTCCGGAGAGACCGTCGATCAGATTAAGCTGCTTCCGCAGGTGGAATCAGTCGCGGCGAAGGGCTACGAGGTACTGTTCCTCACCGAGGACGTCGACGAATTTTCGCTTCAGATGCTTCGTGAATACGACGGAAAGGAATTCCTCAACGTACAGAGGGAGGAGCTCGATATCGCGACGGAAGAGGAAAAGGAATCCGTCAGACAGGAGAACGAATCGAACGCGGATATGCTCGGCTTCATGAAGGAGTCGACCGGCGGCGCCGTAAAATCGGTCAGATTCACGAACAATCTGCAGAACCATCCCGTAAGCCTTTCGAGCGAAGGCGCGCTGTCAATGGGCATGGAGAAGACTCTCAGCCAGATGCCCGGAGCCGAATCGGGCGCGATCAGGGCCGAGCTCGTGCTGGAGATCAATATGAATCATCCCATAGCGAACAGACTGAAGGAGCTGTACGGAACGGACAACGACAAGCTGGCCGAATACACGAAGATCCTTTACGCGCAGGCGAGGCTGATCAGCGGTCTCACGATAGACAATCCCTCCGAGATAGGAGATCTGGTGGCCGGACTTATGCTGTAAGCTCGTCAGATCGGCCGTAAGTAAAACAAACGCCGCCGGTTCATCGCATGGCCGGCGGCGTATTCAGTGTGCCGGGCACGGCACAGTTCTTGCGGGTGAAAGTCCCGCCACAGGTATTTACCGCCAAGTGTAGCGAACCGCAAGCCGGC
>CADBOE010000065.1 GCA_902796205.1 uncultured Ruminococcus sp.
TCTTCAAGCTTTCTCGCCGTATATTTGGCGATTTTCTCCTGTTCCTGAACGGCGGCGTAATCAGTCATCTTGCTCTTCAGGATGCTGTGCGGGGGCAATTCATAAACCGCCTCCTCGTTGCACGTGACGACCTTGATCTCGTCCGCGGGTTTCGGTATGCGGGTGGGCAACGAAGAATCCACCGCCGGAAGCGGTCTTTTCTCCCCGGCTCCGGCGTTATCCAGAAATTCGTCCGTCCCATCCCGGACGGCTCCTCCGTCGTCGGCGAACCCGGCGTCCTCCGGAACGCCTGCGATCCCCTGCGCGCCTTCCGCCCCGGCTTTCCCGCTTGCCGCGGCTCCTCCGGCGGGCGCAGTTTCCTCGCCGTCATCCTCCTGCGACATGATGCGTCTCTCGGCTTCGCGGCGCTTCTCCTTCTGCCTCGCGAGATCCTCTTCAAAAAGCTCCTTTTTTCTGCCCGCGGCGGAATGCATTTCGATATGATCGTCTTCCTCGGGAAAATCTCCGTAAATGTAACCGACCGAGGCGGCCCTGCGTTTCTCGGCCTCTTCTTCGGCCCTGCGCTTTTCGGCGTCTTTTTCCTCCAGAGCCTTCGCTTCCGCCTCGGCTTTCGCTCTCGCTTCCGCCTCCGCGGCGAGCTTCTGTTCGCGCTTTCTGGCTTTTTCCTCTGCCGCCTTCTGCTTCTTTTCCTTGTTTATCGCATCCGATTCCCTGAACCGTCCGATCACTCCGGACATCCAGTTTCCGAAACGTCCTCCCGCCGACGCGACGTGCTTTGCCGCCTTTACGAGAGAAAGAGAAAAAAGCACCATGGCGAGCACGAGCGTTCCGGGAATAAGTATGATAAGAGCGCCGGGCTTCGCCACGAGAGACTGAAGGCCGAAGCTGACAAGACCTCCTATAACGCCTCCGCCTTTCGGCTGGCTGCTCCACATCATTTTTACAATGTCAAAAAAGCCGGCGTTTTCATATAGCTCCACTCCGTAATGGAACGTATGGATCAGCGCCGCGCTGAAAAGAAGCAGCAGCGAGAACAGGATGGTATTTTTCATTGAAAACACGCTGCCGGACGTTCCCCTTAAAACGGTCCACGCGAGCACGAACAGCATGACGAGCATCACGATCGTCGCGAGCCACCCGAACAGTCCCGTGAAAATGCTCGTAACCAGCCTGCCTATCTGCCCGGTTTTGCCGAAGAGGGAAAATATAATAAAAACTCCGACGGCTGCCAGGATCACGGCAAATATCTCGCGGCTTCCGCGGGATTCCTTGACCACAACGCCTTTCTTCGGATTCTGATTATTACTTTTTTTGCTTTTATTTTTTTCTTTTGTCTTTTTTCCTGCTTCTGCCACGGAACTTTATCCTCCTGTAATAACTGACGACACGGCTGTCATTTTACTACATCCGGGCCGTGATTGCAAGTTTCCGGGAGAAAGCGGGCGCACCGGATATTGATAATCATCGAGTCCGGACGCATTAACATCTGACGTTTGATTTTGGATAATTTTCGTACCGGATGATCCGAATCATGCCTTTTTTCGCTCTACTTGACCGGTATCGGCAAGTCAATACTGCCGGCTGTAATTTCAGGATTGTTCCGTGATCCTGTAAATAGCGACTTGACAACGGATAGCGGACAAAGCTTGTTTCCGGCAATAATAAGTATCTCGGAGTCCGAATAACCGGTATAGCGATAGTAAGCTGCCGAATCCAGTGCCGTTTATTGCCGTCGCGTCCGCCGTTTGCCAACCTTCTACCGGAGCGGGACGCCGGACACGCAGGCGACGCCGATGATCAGCATAAGAAGCAGCAGCGGAAGCGCCGTGCCGAGTATCAGCTCCCGCAGGCTGTGCCGTCTCAGTCTGATGCTGCTCCAGAAAACGAGAGCCAGGATCGCGTACCCCGCGATAAACCACGGTCCGACCTTCCAGACGAGTATTCCGAGAGGTCCGGAAAGGCCGCACGCGTGTCCGCTTATTCTTACTTTGACGAGCGATCCCGAAAGAGCGATCACAAGCCCGGACAGCAGGTACGTCAGAAACACCGTCTTTTCGACCGCGCCCGCTCCTGATACAAAACAGTAAACAGTACCCGCGGCGTAGCCGGCAAAAGAGAACGCGACGGCGATCGCCCGCTGGGTCTTTCTTCCTTTTTTATACAGCGAAGGAACGACCCTCCACACGGCATATGAAAGCATCGGAAATACCGTCAGGCAGAATAACGATACGTAAAATGAAGCGCCCGGAAAACAGCCTTTCGAGAATCTGAGCACGGACAGCATCACCGCCGCCATGAACTGGGGCAGCGTGATTATTCGCAACAGCTTTGAAAAGCGCTGCAGCTGTTCGCCGTTTCTCTCTTTCCCGCCGCCGTTCACCCTTTCGCCGTCGCGGAGCTTTTTGCCGTCGTTCGGTTTTCCGCTGTCATTCATCAGGATCACCTCCTGACAGAAAATAGCATTTTCGCGTCGATGAGGGCAACCTACAGTTGACGTCAGGGCGTAAACCGGCTTTTCACCTTCTCTACCCGCGGTAGAAGTGTGCCTTGCGCGGCTCTCTACACCGCCTGTAAAGCCGTTTCCGGCTATACTGTTATGAATTTTTTTATCCTGCCGAATTTGGCCTCCTTTATGCCGGGTACGTTCATTATTTCTTCGATCGTTCTGAATCCGCCGTGCTCCTCGCGATATGAAATAATATCCATCGCGGTGCTCTCGCCTATCCCGCTCAGCCGCGTAAGCTCCGCCAGCGTCGCTTCGTTGATATTGACCAGCGGTACCGGAGAAGCGCCTCCGGTGAACGCGCCGTCCGCGCGCGGCGTACCTGCCGTTCCGGGCAGCCAATCCGCGGGAGTCCCGCCCGCTTCGGGTATGTGTATATGCATCCCGTCGGATATTCTGAGAGCGGGATTTATCACTCCCGTGTCCGCGCCGTCGGCGAGTCCTCCGCACGCGTCTATCGCATCCTGGATGATGGAGCCCTCCGGAAGCCAGCGGACCCCGATATTCACGACCGCCCCGGAAACGTAAACTGCAACGAGCTTCGCGTCCGGCGACAGAACCGGAGAAGCCCGAGGATCGCCCGCCGGGCCGGAAGACGCGACAGTTTCCGCAAGACCGGTTTCGGGCGGCGAGGCAGAAGCCTGAGTCGCCTCGTTCCCGCTTATGACAGACGGCAGTTCTTTTTTTGCAGTCCCGAAATAGCCGACAGTTCCGATCGCCGCCAATACAAGCGCCGCGATCGCTATAACGGCCGCGCGCGGCAGGCGCACAACCTTTCCGAATATTCTGAAACGCATACGGCTCACCTCCTCCGCGGCCGATTATACGGCGCGGAAACGGCGGACGGCAATTTATTTTCCGGAAAATATTCAGATGCCGGAGGGACGGGGTCGGCCTCCGGAGATCTTCTCGAGTACCTTCCTCGCTCCGTCCTGCTCGGCGGCCTTTTTGCTGCCGCCGGCGCCTTTCTCGCTGTAAAGAAGAATACCGTTCCTGTAAACGTTGACGGCGGCTTCGAACACGGGTGAGTGCTCCGGCCCCGAGCGGCCTGTGATGGTATATGAAATATTGACGTCTGGAGACCTGAACCACTCCTGAAGTGCGGATTTGTGGTCGTCCCTGACAAAATTCGGGGCAGCTTCTTTAATTCTTTCGATAAAACCGAGTCCGTTAAGCACGAAACCGGCGCACGTCACGTAATCGGAATCAAGATATACGGCGGCAATCACGGCCTCAACGCAATCGGCGAGAACGGAAGGCTTTTCCCTGCCGCCTCCGAGCAGCTCGCCGTGTCCGAAAAGGAGCAGCTCGCCGAAGCCGAAATCGACCGCGACGCGGCACAGCGACTCCTCACATACGACGGAAGCACGAAAACGGGACAGCGACCCTTCCGGATATTCGGGATAATTTCCGTAAAGATAAGTGCTGATCACCGTACTTAAAACGGAATCCCCTAAAAATTCCAGTCTCTGGTTGCTGTCCCCGTGCCCGCGGGGGCTGTGCTCGTTGGCATACGACGTATGTGTGAACGCCTGCCTGAGCAACGCCGCGTTTTTGAATCTGTATCCGCAGATTTCCCGTATAACGGAAAAATCAGTCATTTCAGATCAGTTGATATTGTTCGTGACGTACTGCACCGCGTCGTTCACCGTAGTGATCTTTTCCGCGTCGTCGTCGGGTATCTCGATGTCAAATTCGTTTTCGAGAGCCATTATCAGCTCGACGATATCGAGAGAATCGGCGCCGAGATCGTCCACGAAGGATGCCTCAAGAGTGACCTGAGAATCATCTACGCCGAGTTTATCCACTATGATTTTTTTTATCCTTTCAAACATGTTCACTAAGTCTCCTTTTCCTGAAAGAAACCGGTCTTCAACGGACCGTGCAAACCTGCGGTGCTGTGCCAGAGCGGCGGAACTCTGCCGCCGCACGGTGAATAATACCACAAAATACGCCCGCAAATCAACATATTATTGAAAATGCGCAGAAAACGCGGCCGATCAGCGGCGGCTCAGCGGCACATCCGGCGCGGACGGGATGCGTCAGGTCAGCGCCGCGGACCGGTCTGCCCGCACGCCGCGCGCTTATTTCATATTGCTGATAAGGTTCCTGTTGCCGATTATATATTCGGCTCCGGACCACAGCGTCAGAACCGTTGCGGCGCCGACGAGGATCAGACCGGCTATATAAAAACCGTTATACACGGGAGTGAATTCGATCGCTCTGGACAGAAGCAGCACGACAAGCGCGACGGTCTGTACGATCATTTTCAATTTTCCCGTCTTTCCGGCGGCGATCACCTTTCCCTTGGCGGCCGCCAGCATTCTTATGCCGGAAACGGCAAACTCGCGCGCGAGATTTATAAGCGTCGCCCAAAGAATGAGCTGGTACGTCCAGTCGCCTCTCCCGTACGAAAACACTATCAGCGAGATGAGCGCGGTATTTACGAGCAGCTTGTCGGCCAGCGGGTCGGTAAATTTTCCGAAATCGGTGACCTGATTGTTTTTTCTCGCCAGATGCCCGTCGAGAGCGTCCGTCAGCGACGCGACAATATACACGGCCAGCGCAACCCATGCCGCTCCGCGAAACAGATCGAGCGGAAACGCGAATATCGCGAAAACAAACACGAGCACGATGCGCGCCATAGTCAGTTTATTAGGCAGATTCAATTAAGATTTCCCTCCCTGATCGGATAAATATGAACAGGCCGCGGCCCGGATCATTTCTTTTTCTTTACGGCGGATACAACCGCGGCGACAATGGCTGCGGCAAGAAGGACTCCGGCCGTGATCGCGATGATAAGTCCGACGTCCGGCCCGGATCGTCCCGGTTCACCTTCATTTTCTCCGGCGGCTTCGGTGGCACCGGACGCATCGCCCGTCGCGGGAACGTCAGTCGCCGCGGGAGCCCCGGAAGGCTTTTCGGCGAAAGCCGCGGCAGATATTTCCGTTGCCGCGGCATCGCCGCCCGCCGGTTCCGCCGCGAGCGAAACGTTCACGCACAGCGAAAATACCAAGACGAGAGATAATACCGCTGCCAATATTTTTTTCATCACGCCTGCTCACCTTTCATCAGGGGAACGCCGGCCTTCCAGGCGCCGCCCGCCTCTTCTCCGATACGGAAATATTTATTGCCGAACTGATCGAAAAGGATCGCGTCGAGCTTCGTCGCGTCCACCTTTCCGCGTTCGTTGAGAACGTAATCGTGCGCCGTCACGTTTATTATCCGTCCGACGACGCATTGAACGCCTTCGGTATTCACGGTTTCAACGTACTCGCACTCCATCGTGAGCGGAAATTCCTCGATGACGGGAGCGTTCACCCAGTTGCTCTTCACGGCGGTCAGCCCGGTGCGCGCAAATTTATCTTTCATTTTTTCGGCGCTCGCGATACCGAAAAAGTCTGCCTCCGCCATGTGCGCCGCGTCGGCTATCGCCACGGTAAACGCTTTCGTGCGGTCGATGTTTTTATTTGTCTGGTGTCCGGAAATGCACAGCGCGACCTTGTCCATGCTGCAGACGGTACCCCACGCGGCGTTCATGACGTCGACGCTTCCGTCCTCGCAATAGGTGGCTATCATAAGCACCGGCATCGGAAATACCGCCGGATAAACGCCAAGATCTTTTCTCATAGTCAAACTCCCTCCCCGGATTAATCAGTATGCCGGGATTATAGCGCAAAACACGGCGTCAATCAAGTGGCGGACTTCCCGGCAACCGCCTTCATATTCCGGTCACACACCGTTCTGTTTCTCATTTAATCATAGATCTTTTCCGTCAGAGCGTAAATCGGCCACAGAAGCAGCGCCGTAAGCCCGGCGATAATCGCAAAAAAGATCAACCCCCGGAACCAGTGTCCCTCAACACATTCAACCGTGAACGCGATAAACCCCAGGAACGCGGCCACAGATATAACGGCGAGACCGAGTACCTGCATGAAGTTCCCGAATCCGCGATTCATCTCGGATCGGATCGGTTCTTTTACATTTTGCACAAAAAAGAACGACCAGACTAAATAGAGAATTGCCAGAAGGACGGTATCAACAATTGCCCACGGCAGATTTATTTCATCTCTGACTGAAAAAAACATGGTAAGACCGGTTGCCAGGATTATAAATACTGCCAGGGCCAAGGGTGATATTAACGACGCCGCCTTTGCAAAATAATGAAATACTGAATTAGACCGCCCGCCGGTTTTCGAGATCTCAGATGAATATACGGGAACATACTTCGGCCGTTTTTTTACTCCCCATGTGCCGGCAAGCTCTTTTGCGCTCTTATTGATCCCTTTTCTGTAATTCTCATATTTTTTTATCACGCCGTCTAATTTTCCAAGATAAATATTTCCCGAAAACCGTTCCAGCATTTTCGCAAAAAACAAAAAAGCCAGCGAAAGAGGGAAAAGAGCGACTATGATAAGCGTCAGCATAGAAGGCCAGGAGTTGATCATAAAATTAAAGAAAACCTGATCCCGTGCTACCGTTCCTCCACTCTCTACCATATCCTCATCGGAATAAAGAAAAGGCCTCACGTCGATGACAACGTTTTTCAGAAGTAAAGCGAGCATAATTATTCCCACCGCGGCTGCAACGGCCAGTATAACGCCCAGAAGCGGACCCCACGGAAACGATTTCTTTGCATCGGTTCTTGTGCGTCTTAAACCGGTTACCGCACGTGTTATCATTACATTCGCGTCGCTGCATTCGGTTACAAGCGGCACGTCGGTCTCATAATAAACTTTACGGACCATATAATCCATATATCCTGCCGGAACGAGACCGTATCTGCTGCTGTGAACGGGAAATGCGGCCTGATTAAGAGGAATCACGTACCGCCGCTTTTCTTTTCTGTCAGGCACCGTCTCGGGATATCCTTCTTTCGCGAGGATCAGGTTCGAGCTTATTCCGTTGAGGATACTGTCGACGTCCTTCCGCAGCTCAGTCATGGTTTTTCTGGTTTCGCCGATCGGGACTCCGGAGCTGATTCCGGCTTTTTTGATCCTCGCTGATTCCTGCGCCAGACCGGCATTCGAAAGATCGTACATACCGAGATTTTCTTTCATCCAGAGAACGACTGACAGAGGCCCGTAAGATATATAATCGGCGCGCAGCCTCGTGATGCATCTTCCGTCCGGCTTCAATACCGCTTCACCGAGTGCGTAAAAGCCGTTCGCCGCATCGAGCCATTGCTCCGGATCCAATTCTTTTTTCAAAGAAATAACACTTTTTATCCGGTCCACTCCGCCGCCAACGGAGCAGAATGCCCACAGATCGGGATCGGACAATATCTGCTGAGGCTCCCTTATAGTGTCGTCTTTTCCTATGAGTGAATCAAACAGCTCGTCCGGATCGCCGGAATTCCTGTACCGCCTTGCGTTTGGATCTGACGAATAGGCGAAAACAAGTATCCGCTGCGCAAGATCGCCGTTTCCTTCACGGCAGATATTTTCTATTTCGGTAAACGTCTGTATCTGATCTGCGCCGATCCCGGAGCCTTTTATCTCTTTCTTCTTTTTCATCAGCTCCGATATGCATCCGGCTTTAAGCATGCTGTTCAGGTCGGCGGCATTCTTCCCGGTCTTCAACGCTTCCGACGCCGTACCGGCAATCTCAGCGGTACTGTTGAAGCGCGATCCCCGCCAGCAGTACGGTCCCGAAGGATCAAGCTCACATATTGAAAGAGCCAGTCCGAGATCGCTCTTCATCACGTCGCTCCTGTCGCTGTACTTTTCAATGATCTCCTCGAGCCTTCCCTTCAGCTTTCTGTCAGACGGATCAAGATAACCTCTGTAGAGGCAGATCTTTCCGTCCTCCCAGTTTTCGGACAGAAATGCCGCGACCTCTTTGAGACTCGTATATCTGACGCCTCCGTATTCGAGATCTATTTCCTTGTGTCCGCGTGCGGAATGATGAAACGAGCCCGGAGCTTCGAGCCATTTTTTCACGTCATCATATCCGGCGCGATCGTCAAACGAAGGCAGCGTCAGTGCGTTGGTGAGGGCGGCTAACGGTTCTTCACCGGGGGCGCACTTCAGCGGCAGGTCGTTTTCGTAAAGGAGATGGCTTATTATTCCGATATTCCCTTTATTCAGTTCGTCGGCATAAACGTGCTTTCCGTTATATAAAGTGGCGATCGTCATTCCGAGAGAAAAATAGTCCGATTTTTCCGTGGCAAATCCACCGTCGATCTCGGGGGCTTTGTAACCGGGAGTACCGGTCGCTCTGTCCGTATAATTGATTTTACTGTTGTTCCCCGCGAATCTGACCGTGCCGTAGTCGCTGAGATAAACCTTTCCGCCGCTGAACATGAGATTTTCGGGTTTTATGTCGCGGTGAAGTATATTATTCCCGTGAAGCGTGTGGACCGCTTCGAGAAGCTGTGGAATAAGTACGTCTTTCAGCTGCTTGTATGACCATTTCTCCGGAAAAACATTATTCACAAAGGGCAGAACCTCCGCCGCGTATATCTCGTCGCGATTGGCGGAAAGATCATCCGCGTCCGCCGTGATCCTGATCCTTCCGTAATCGGAAATCGGGAGCAGGAAATGCTCCCCGAACGATCCGTTGTCAGCTTTTTTCTCGTTCCACATCATGAACATCTGAGCAATGACGTCCAGATGATTGCTTTCCTCTTCCTGCGTAAAATTATCGTAGATCTTCAGTATGGCGATTTGACCTTTTTCGTCCGTCACTCTGTATACGACGGCCTCTCCGCCCTCGCCGGCGAAGCAGTCGTCCGTATCGCATATCCTGTACGCGTGCCTCGTGCCGTTTCTTTCAAGAATGTGCTGCGTACCGCGCATCAGTCTCAGACGCGAATTCTTTCTTTCAGGGGAAGCGTTTTTCTCTCCCTCGCCGGCATAAGACTCCTCCGCGTTTTTCTTTGCCGTCTGAATGATTTTTGCTCCGAGTTTTTTTTAAGCTTCCTCCGCTGTGTGCGATATTAACGGTTTTGGACGCCGTTCTGGTCACATTGTTATTTTTGACGAGTGCTTTAAGGACGACCGTCCCTGTTTTTTTTGAGAACACGGCCGTTCCGTCAAATGAGATCTCAGCCACGCTTCTGTTGCCGGATTCCCAGGATAGCTCCCCGCACGGATATGTTGCGGAAAGCTTCATTGCCGACCGGGTGCTCATGGCGCTGTCATCCACATAAAGCTTGACGGACCAGTCTTTGACGGTTATTTCGTAATATGTCTGTTTGCCGCCGAAGGCAAAGTAGACCTTCTTTTCTCCCGGCGTATTCATATCAGGTACTGAGATCGAAGATGAATTTATACGTTCTGAAGAACCGTCGCTGTACCGCGCCGCCAATACCATGCCGGTAAGGTCGAGTTCGTCTCCGGCATAATATATTTTCTTCGCCGGTGCCTGGGACAAAAAGATCTTCGTAAGAACGATTTCAGTCGGCGCAGGTGTCGCCGTCGGACGCTGCGTGTCATTTGAAGCAGGCTGCCCGGTAGAAATTCCGGCAGTGGCTACGGCAGGATCCGTATTGAGGTTTTCCGTATTTACAGGATCTTCAGGAGAAACCGTCAGTGACGGCGTAAAGCTGCCGTCGGTGGAGTCTATCAGAACAGGCTCGCCGGTATTTCCCGTCCGGTTTTTGATAATAAAGAAAAGACCCGCGACCAGCAGACTTAAAAGCAGGACGCTTCCAATGATAACAGGGATCAGAAAGACCCTCTTTTTCTTTTCGGAGGTTTCAGCCTGCGCGGCCCCGTTGCCGTTTACAGGCACAGGCAGATCATCCTTGATGTCCTTTCCGCAATATGCGCAGAAACGGAGAGTGGTGTCCTCGATCGATTTCCCGCAATACGGACAATGAAGACCGTTTTCCGCGGGTTCGGTTCTTCCCTCAGCCAGATCAGCACTCACAATTCATCATATCCTTTCAAGAAATATCTTACGACGACCGCGTTCACGGCCGCGGCGACAGGCTCAAGCAGCTCCGCGTCCCTTCCGGAAAACCTTCCTTCCGAGGCGCTGTCGATATCCAGAACTCCCCATACGCTTCCGTCGGTGAGGATAAGCGGAAAAACAATTTCAGACCGCGACGCGCTGTCGCAGGCAATATGCCCCGGAAACGAGCGGACGTCCTCCACCGCCACCGGACGGCCGGAGATCGCGGCAGCCTGACAGACGCCCTTCCCGCGTTCAAGTCTCGTGCATGCGATCCTTCCCTGAAACGGCCCGAGAAGAAGCGTGCCGTCCGGCGTCATCCTGTAAAAACCGACCCAGCTCACTTCGGGCAGCAGCTCGTAAAGCAGAGCCGAAACGTTCGCAAGATTGGCGGTCAGATCGGTTTCGTCCGCGCAAAGCGATCCGATCTGGGCGGCAGTCATTACGTAATCGTTATTCACGCCGGCGGCGGAAATTTCCATGCGACGTCCCCTCCGTTCTTAATCCGTCAGAACATGTCGAAAAGCGACATCTGATTGCTCTCGGGAAGTCCGTCGAGACATCCTTCAGCCTTGAGTATTTCGACCACGGCCTTGTTCGCGCCGGTGGAAACAGAAAAATCGTCTATCGACAGAAAACGCTCCCCTGCGGCAACGCGGCGCCTCGCCTCCCGGGAGATCCCGTCCGCGGCGGCTGCCCCGACACCCTGAAGGCAGGCGATCGGCGGCCTTATCCCGCCCGCGGCCGGAACGAAATATCTGGCGTCGGATTCATAGATATCCACAGGCAGGAATTTCAGTCCGCGGGCATAAAACTCGACGAGCAGATAATAGATCGCAGCCTGACTCTTCGCTTTGTCGGTCAGGCTCCCCGAATCCGCGCGCGTTCCGGAGTCGTCGTCGGGCTGTTCGGAATCGTCGTCGGAAATCTCCGCGTCGGCGGAAAGCAGATTCATCGCCGACATCCTGGCATACATTTTTTCGTGCCCGTAAAGCATGTTCGCGCCGTCGAAGTCGTCTATTTTCAGCGAAAACCTCGCGGCGTAGTATGCTTCCGGGCGGTACAGCTTGAACCACGCTATGCGGAGCGAAAGGATGACGTAGGCAACGGCGTGCGCCTTCGGAAACATATATTTTATCTTGTTGCACGACTCGATATACCATTCCGGAACGTCGTGAGCGCGCATTTCCGTCTCCCATTCCGGCGTGAGTCCCTTTCCTTTCCTCACTTTTTCCATGATGCTGAACGCCATCTTCTTCTCGAGCCCTTTGTTGATCAGATACAGCATGATGTCGTCGCGGCAGCATATCGCTTCCGAAAGGGTGCAGACGTGATTCTGGATGAGTGTTTCGGCATTTCCCGTCCACACGTCGGTTCCGTGTGAAAGGCCGGATATCCTCACGAGCTCCGATACTTTTGTCGGTCTCGTGTCTTTAAGCATTTTTATGACGAAATTCGTGCCGAGCTCGGGAATGCCGTACGTTCCGAGCGACATATCGATCCTGACCATATCCATATTCATCCCGAGCGCGCCGGCCGAGCTGAACAATGAAAGCATCTTCTCGTCGTTGATGTCCACCGCGGTGCTGTCGAGGCCCGTATAATTCTCGAGCAGCTTCAGCATTTCAGGACCTTCGTGGCCGAGAATGTCGAGCTTCAGGATAGTATCGTGCAGATATTTGAATTCGAAATGCGTCGTAACAGTGTCGGAATTCGCCTTGTCGGCCGGATGCTGAACCGGCGAGAAATCAAGTATATCCTTGTCCCCGGGAATAACTATGATGCCTCCCGGATGCTGGCCGGTGGTCTTCTTGACTCCCTCGAAGCCGGCCGCGAGACGGTTGATCTCGGCGTTGCTGGCCGTTTTTCCGCTTCTTTCAAGATATTTCAGCACGTAACCTCTCGCGTTTTTCTCGGCGAGGCCCGAAACGGTTCCGGCGCGGAAAACCTTTCCCTTTCCGAAAAGGACCTCGGTGTACCGGTGCGCGTTGGGCTGATCGTCGGACGCGAAATTCAGGTCGATATCGGGAACCTTGTCCCCGTTGAAGCCGAGGAACGTTTCGAACGGAATATCGTAACCGTCGCGTATGAGTTTCCCGCCGCATTCCGGGCAGTTTTTTTCGGGCATGTCGAAGCCGCAGTCGTAGCCCTCGTTTTCGTGAAATTCGAGATAGCCGCAGCCGGGGCAGCGATAATGCGCCGGAAGAGAATTCACCTCGGTTATGCCGGCCATGTATGCCGCGAGCGAAGAGCCGACCGAGCCTCGCGATCCGACCTGATAACCGTTTCTCGCCGATTCGGCCACCAGCTCCTTCGCGGTAATATACATGATCGAATATCCGTTGCCGATGATCGCGTTCAGCTCGCGCTCCAGTCTTTTTTCCACTATTTCCGGAAGCGGGTCGCCGTAGATGCTCCTGGCTTTTTCATAAGCGGAATTCCTGAGCGTTTCGTCCGAGCCCGGGATGCTCGGCGGATAGAAGCCCTGCGGCACGGGGCTGATCTTCTCTATCAGGTCCGCGATCATGTTCGTGTTTTCCACGACGACCTCGTACGCCCTGTCGCCGAGATACGCGAATTCCTCAAGCATCTCGCCGGTCGTGCGGAGATAGACCGGAGGCTGATTCATGTAATCGTCGTATCCCTGTCCCGCCTGCATGACCTCGCGGTATATGCTGTCCTCCGGATTGAGATAGTGAACGTCGCACGTTGCCGCGACCGGTCTTCCGGCCCTGTCGGCTATTTCGATCACTTTTCTGTTGAAATTCCTTATATCCTCCTCGGAGTCAACGGTGCCCTCGCGCACGAGATACATGTTGTTCCCCGTCGGCTGTATTTCGAGGTAATCGTACCAGGACGCGATGTCGACGAGCCTTTCGTCGGATTCTCCGCGGATAACGGCGTCGTAAAACTCGCCGAGCGAGCACGCGGCGGACAATATCAGTCCCTCCCGGTGCGCCTCCACTTCGAATCTCGGCATGCGCGGCCTTTTGTGATAATAGTCGAGGTTCGATTTGGATATCAGGCTGTAAAGATTTTTGAGTCCCGTAACGTTTCTGGCGAGAATGACCATGTGGTATGACGGGAGTTTTTTCGCTTCCTCCTCCGGCATGCCGGGCGTCTGATCGCAAAGGTACGCCTCGCAGCCGTAAATGATCTTGAAGCCTGGCATGGATTTCGCGTATTTTTCTCTGTAAATCTTTGTGAGCTCGGAGTAGCCCTGCACGACTCCGTGGTCCGTTATGGCGCACGAATTCCATTCCCAGCGGGACAGCGTTTCCATGAGCTCGCCGGGGCGCGTTATGGCGTCAACGGCACTCATCAGCGTGTGCAGGTGCAGCTCCACGCGTTTTTTTTCTGCGCCGTCGCTTCTCATCACGCGGTCGGAGGCGATAACGGCCTTCGCCATGACCGTGAGCTCGTGGGAGAATTTGTCCAGCCCGGCCTCACCGTAGAGCCTGATGTATTTGTTCTTTTTGAAGAAGTCGTTGACGTATTCGAGGTCTTCAGGCTGGAAGAAAAATTTGGAGACGACCGAATTGGTCTCGTCAGTGACGGATATGAGCGCGATGTACGATCCGCTGCTGAGTTTTTTGCTTTCGTATGCGAAAACGCGTCCGCGGAGGGACACGTATCCGGAGTCGGCGCTGACGTCGGTCATTTTTATCGGTTTTTCGTCAAAATCGCGGCCAAGGAGTATCGTTTTTCCGTAAACGTCTTTTCTGGGTTCCTCGCCGTCCTGCGGCGCGATTCTTGTTTTCTTGTTCCGCTTTCCGTCGCCTTTTCCGTTGTAGAATCCGGCGCCCGGTCCTCTTTTGTAGGGCGCGTCGCCGTATCCCTCTCTTCCGCCGTAGTAGCCTTTGTTTCTGTCGGCGCGCATGAGGGCTTCCTGCTCTTTTTCGTATTCGGCGATGGAGAAGTCGACGCTTACGGTGTTCGGGTCGTCCTCGTAAGTCCTGTAACCGTCGCCGCTTTCAGTGTCGTTCGGGTATCCGGTTTCGGTAACGTGATCGTTTTGGCTTTGGTTTTGGCTTTGGTTTTGGTTATTATTTTGATTGTGGTTTTGTTCGTGATTTTGGCTCGGGTCGTGAATTTGACTTGGATCTTGATTCCGGCTTGGATTTGGATCTTCGTTTCCGCTTCCGTATTCGTCACGGCCGCCGGCGCCTGCGCCTGCGTCAAAAACGTCCGCGAACGCTGCGGATCCGTCATCTCCGGCCGGGGCAAATTCAGCCGGCTCCGGTCCGGAATAATCGCCGTCGTCCGGAAGCGGTCTTCCGTCGTCAATATCTTCCTCGCCGCCGTTTACGCCGTCTCCCGCATGACCGGCGTCGCTGCCATCTTCATTCTTTTCGTTGAGAAATACGACTTCAAGCGCTTCAAAGCCGCTTCTTTCCGCAAGTTTTCTGCAAAAAGAAGTCTTTTCCTCTTCGCCAGCATCAGCCGGTTCGTAGTAACAATAAACGATTATCCTTCTATCTTTATCTTTTACGGTAACTTTTTCTATCCTGACCCTGAATTCCGAATCCATTTCAACAATGTCCTCCGCACGCGGACAACCGCGCCAATTAGATGTGTGCTGATTATAGCAAAACGGCGCATATGATTAAAGTGAAATTTCATAAAAACAAAAATTAAAAATCGAAAAAAATCGAAAGCCGCAAGGAAGATCAAAGGAAAAACAAAAGTGAATAACGAAGGTGAATAAATACTACTATTTTCCGAATATTTTCCTTTTTTCCCCGCTCTTTCCCGCGAGCGGCGAAAACGGCAACCGCGGCAGCAACCGGGGACAGACCCCCGTTTCCGCGCTCACGCTCACAAAGCCTGTAACGGCAAAAAGCACGCTGTATCAATCGTTTGTCCGATTTATTTCCCGATATTTTCCGCAATTCTACTACCGGTAGAGAAAGGTGCAACCGGGGACAGACCCGCGTTGCAGGCAACCCGTCCCCACCAGGATGCGGCGACAGCGGAACGGGGGCGCAACGGGGGACAGACCCCCGTTTCAGCGCTCACGCTCACAAAGCCGTTAACGGCACGGAACCGTATATTTTCAATTATTTTCCGCTGAGATTTATGAAATATGAATGTATTCTCCGCCGGCGTTTTCTTCAACGATCACGTCCGGAGCGGAAAAAATCACCGTTTCAAGCTTCGAATCGGTCACCTGAACAGGCGGCGTACCGTAGATAAGCAATTCGGGTCCTTTTTCAAACATAAAACACGCCCGGCTGTCCTCGCCGTAAAGCATCAGACCGGACCGAAACGCCCGCTCCGCGTTGACCGTCAGCCGCCCGTCTCCGGCAAAAGTAACGCTGCCGCCGTACATTGCCCCCCACGAAACAACGGTGCCGATGCTGCATTCGCCGTGAACAACTATCCGCAGCCCGTTGCCCATCAGGTTCATGTTGAGCTCCGCCGCGCTGAAATCAGTCAGCGTCAGCGTATTGCTCTCCCTGTCATATTCGGCGCCGGGATAATCCGCAAATTCCGTCGGCCTCAGTTCGCCGTTTTCCGCATACGGTCCCGCGGGATTGAACATCGTCCCCATAACGATATACCGCCGCTCGCCGTCTCTCTGAGGCGGATTTTCCACGACAAAATAAATATACGTCTCCGGACCGATTCTGCTCCACGCGTAATCGCCCGCAAAATCGGGATCGGGATTGTCCAGAACAGGTCGCCAGTCGCCGCTAACGGGCCGGTTTCCCGGGTTCTGCTCCCCGGAAAAATGATGCATGATATCGTCGCCGACAAGCCCGTCTTTTCCGAGAATATCGAGTCCCAGCGGATCGAAGCCGGACGAGGCGACGAACACAGCCAGCGCAGCAGCCACCGCCGCGACGGGTTTCAGTATCAATTCTCTCAGGTTCAGTTTTTGCTTCTCCGCTTTAGTGACGAAGAACGCGTCCCTGTTCTCCTCGTCGGTCACACCATGTTCTTCCCGGGGAAAAGCATCCTCGGACGGCAGCCGGTCCTCCACCGGAAGTCTGTCTTCAGGATCAGTCACGTACGCTCACCTCCGTTCCGGCCGGTCAGAGCCGGATAATCGCGCAGGCCGACGCATCGTCAGTTCGACGGATCGTCGGCTCAACGCATCGTCAGTCCGACGGGATATTGTGCACGTCCACCTGCGGGAACGGACACTCGATGCCGAGCTTTTTGAAGCCCAGCAGCAGATCGCGGTTAAGCACCCGCGAACCCGAAAAAATATTGTCCTCATCGACTTCCGCGACGAATTTCAGCACGACGCCGCTGTCGGCGAGCTGGTTGATGCCGAGATACTCCGGAGGCTTTTTGAACAATTCGGTATGAGCCTGATAGATCGACTCCGCGAGGGCCGGAATGCGGCGCTCAAGATCCTCAAAATCGGTGCTGTACGGAACAGCGATCTCGCAAACGCTCCTCGACGGCTTGTCCGAGCGGTTCAGAATGTTTTTCATGGCCGAATTGTTTATTATTTTTACGTTGCCGCCGGGATCGGTGATGGACGTGGTGCGGAGGCCGATGTTCGTGACCGTGCCGCGGAAATTTTCCACTTCGACGATATCGCCGACGTTATATTGATTTTCAAAAAGCATAAACGCGCCTGTCACCATGTCGGAAATCAGGCTCTCCGCGCTGAAGCCGACGACGAGGGCAACGATCCCGACGCTCGCGACGATGGTCGAAACGTTCACTCCGAGTATCGCGAGGCCCCAGCACAGCATCACGATGGCGGCAATGTATTTCAATATGCTCGATAAGATGGTCAGCACCGAACGCGCCCGGTGATTGTCGGGTTTCGGCAGGGTCAACAGGAACGATATCAGAGTCTGGACTCCGATCACCCCGGCGATCATCAGCACGAGCTTCAGAAGCGTCCCGAGGTTGATTCTGGCTGACGCGCCTGTGATATTCCACGTGATGAGCCCGGTCAGAAATCCGACGGGCAGCAATACGGCAAGCAGCCCGGCGCATACGATACCGCGAATCAGTCTTTTTTTATTTTCCGCTGTCATGGCGCACCTCTCTTCGCAAAAAACGGTCTTATTTTATTATGACAAAACAGAATTGATTTAATTATAATATGAAGTTTCCGGTTGTCAACAGGAATTCTTCGGAACGCGGCGCACGGCGGCTGACGGGCCGTACTGAAAGGTTCTCCCGATGCTTTCAATCGCTGTTGATTGCCGTCGCTGACGATGGATCGCTGTCGATTTCTGTCGATTTCTGACAATTTCCGTCGAACACTGTCGACCCCTGACGCCTACTTAAAAATAGTATTGACAAAGATAAACATATAA
>CADBOE010000066.1 GCA_902796205.1 uncultured Ruminococcus sp.
AGGGTCTGTCCCCGGGTAAACGAATCTTAGGCTCCCGCCAAAAACAGCAAAACCGGGTGCTGAACCGGGGTCTGTCCCCGGGTAAACGAATCTTAGGCTCAGGTCAAAACCGGCAAAACCGGGGTCTGTCCCCCGTTTCACAATCCCCCGTTGCAGGAAACAAAAAAACAAAAAAACAGCTTGACAACAAATCGTTTATTAGTATATACTTACCAGCGCGCGAAGGGGAGTAGTTCAATTGGTAGAGCAGCGGTCTCCAAAACCGCCCGTTGCGTGTTCGAGTCGCGTCTCCCCTGTTTGCCGTGCGCAGATTGCGCACGGTTTTTTTATTGTAAGCCAACCGCCTCCGGGGGAAATATGATGAAAGTACGATCAAGCATAAAAAGGCCACTGACGCCGGGAACGCGGAAAACGTATGCAGTTATTATGATTGCGGCGTTGCTGACTGTGTTTTTCTCATTGGCGACGCCTTTTAAGGGCAGGGGAACGGTCAACGCTGCACCGTTATCCGCCGTTTCATCTGCTGCTCCGGCCACGGATGCCGGCACGGCGTCAGAGACCGCTGAACCATCAGAGGATGCAACTGCAGCCGCCACAGAGGTTACGCCATCTCCTGAAGCGACGTCTCCGGGAGAGGAGTCATCAGGCGGGCCGTTTTTTCTGAACAGGACGCATATTATTATTTCATGCGTCGTCAGCCTCGGCATAGCGATATTGATAGCTGTACTTCAGGCGCGTAAGCGTTTTAGATAATACGGAAGAAAACGTTAACGGCCGTCACACTGAAGCTCACACCGGAAACCACACCCGAAGCCAAGCACGAAACTACACACGAAACTACATACGAAACTGCGCCGGAAATTACCGAAAGGAACCGGCCGACCGCGAAAAAACTGAAAACAGCGGAAAATATACCAAAATAACCGGATAATCGCCGAAAACACCCGGAAACACCCGGGTTTATCCGGAAAACAACCGGAAATAACGCGCAAAAGCGAACAGGAGGCAGATCATGAAAAGATATACCGCCCAGGACGAGATCAAAGGGCTGCTCGAATTCATTGACAGCACGCCGACACCGTACCACGGCGTCGAAAAACTCGCGGCCATGCTCGACGACGCCGGAGCAGTCCGGCTGAACGAAGACGATCACTGGGAAAACCTTTATCCCGGCATGATATACTACATGATCAGAAACGAATCGTGCATCGCCGCCTTCCGGCTCGGCAACAGGACCCCCGAAAAACACGGCTGGCGCGTCACGCTTTCGCACCTTGACTACCCCTGCCTGCGCGTTCGCCCGCACGCGTCCGGCATTGCCGAAACTTACGAACGCATTAACGCCGAAACCTACGGCGGAATGATATACCACAGCTGGCTCGACAGACCCCTTTCGCTCGCCGGAAGAATATACGCGAGAGGCTCGGCCGGCGACGGTATCAAGGGAATCAACATAAACGCTTCGCGCCCGGTGATCTGTATTCCGGAGCTCGCCATACACATGAACCGCGCCGTCAACGACGGCATCAAAATAAACCCGCAGACCGAACTTCTTCCCGTTTTTTCGCAGGACTTCGACAACTCCGGAAGCTTCCGCTCGTTCATAGCGTCGGAAGCCGGAGTGGATGAAGACGAAATACTCAGCTACGACCTCACTATATGCGACGCGCAGCCCGCGTGCACGCTCGGAGAATCGGGAGAATTCGTATCCGCGCCGCATCTCGACAACGGCGAAATGGTTTACAGCTCGTTCAGAGGATTCATCGAAGCATCCGAAATCAGCGAATCGAACTCAATGGTCATTGCATACGATCACGAAGAAGTCGGCTCCACGTCGGACAGAGGCGCCAGATCGGAAATGCTCACTTCTCTTCTGTCACGGATACACGAAAACGTCGGGCTCGGCACGGAAGACCACAGACGCGCGATGGTTAATTCGATCATCTGTTCCGCCGATATGGCGCACGCGAGCCATCCGTCCTACCCTGCCACGTTTGACCGCGAACACACGGTTTATCTGAACAAAGGCCCGGTACTGAAGCACAGCTATCAGCAGTCATACATAGAATCACCGAAAACGTCCGCCTTCTTCCGGATGCTCTGCGAATCACACGGCATACCTTATCAGGAATTCGTCAACAGAAACGATATTCGCGGAGGTTCCACGGTCGGTCCGGCTTCGTCGGCAGCCGCAGGCGCTTCCGGTTTCGACGTCGGCAACGCCATCTTTTCGATGCATTCCATACGCGAATTCGGCGGAGCAATGGACGTATATTATTCGACTGAATTTTTCGAAGCGTTCAATTCCTGATCATCGCCGCCGCGCCGCCCGCGCCTGTTATTTTGCGAAACGAGTTTTACGACAAGAACGGCCGTTATTATTACGGCTGCAACGAGCAGAACGACAAGAAGCTCCGTGACCCCGAACGCAGAAGCGCCTGACTGCGATCTGCCGTTACCCCCGGCGGGTGTTCCTGCGCCCGACGCAGACGGATCGTATCCAGCCGTGGCGTCAGCGGCCGGAGAAGCACTGTAGGAAGGCGAATTTACCGGATCGGAAGAATGAACGTCGCCGTCGCCAGTTTGAGAAGGATCCGGGACGCCGGTCGGAACCGCGGTGGAAACCGGAGCCTGTGTCTGATCCTGCGCGTCCCCCACCGTCAGGCTGATCTTCACAGGCGCGCTGACGCGGTACCCGTCATATAAGCCGGGAGCGTATGAAAGCTCGCAATCGTACGTTCCGGCCTTCTGCACCAGAATATCGATGTCGCACGCGCCCGTATCCGGGTCGAATCCAGACGAAGCGGACCCGATGCCGGCCACCGAAGCCGTAACCGTACCGCGAGGGATCACATATTCACTGCGCCCGTCAAGGCCGACCGACAGTCTCGCCGTATAAGTCCCGTCCGGGTTCAGGATAATTTTCTGCTCCGCATGAACTGCGGCGGTGATCGGTTCCGCGGTAACCGTTGTGTTGCCCGCCGACCTCGGAGTGGTCGTGTTGCCCTCGAGCCGCGTAACGGTGAGGCGCATCTGGCCGGAGCCGGTAACGATCAATTTATTGCCTTCCATACGGCCCAGAAATGGATTTGTGACCAGAAACTCATAATCACCCTCCCCGGAACCGCCGGACGCCGCAAGGGTGTAAATTTCGCCCGCGCGCACGGTCTTTGGCACGCTTCCGAGCGACACGCCGCCCGACTGAGCCTCCTGGACCGGCTGCTTCAGCGTATTTCCGGTAATCCTGAGTCCGTACTTCTCCGCGATCGCGTCGGCAACGAGCTCGCCGATCCGGTTTATTTTTCCGCTGTCGTTCAGTATCGCGAGATCCGTGTCGCTGGTAATGAAAGCCGTTTCGAGAATGAGCGAAGGAATATCGTTGACAACGCCTCTTCTGATGACCTCGTAATAATCGCCGGAGCTGCCGTCGGGATAATCGAGATACGGAGCGTCCTCGAGGCTCCTTGTAAGATAACCTCTGTTTTTGAGCCCGACGCTTTCGAGTTTCTTCAGAAGCCTGTCCGTAAGATCCGCCGTCTCCGTGAGCAGGGCCTTCCGGTAGTTGCCCGACGGAATAATGGTGCAGGCTCCCCTGACGCTTGCGGCGCTTGAAGAATTTATATGAAAAGACAGGAAGAGCTTCGCTCCGACGCGTTTTGCGTATTCGGCTCTGGCGTAGGTGGAGATGTGGTTGTTTGCGACTCTCGTACGGTAAACTATCACGTTGTCGTACTGAACGAGCCTGTTGTAGCACGCTTCAGTGAGTCTGTCGTTGAAATATCTTTCATTGTATTCCGTTCCGTTCACCTTGCGCGTCGCGCCCGGGTCGTTTCCCCCGTGGCCCGGATCGAGCATCACGACAAACGGTCCTTCGGCCTGAGCCGCTTTCGCGGCGTCCGGCACTGCGCCGGGCAGGCATAATATGCACATAAAAGCGATCAACGCGGCGATCGCGGCGGTCAATTTGTTCGTTTTTCTGTTTTCAGACATTTTTTCCTCTGTATTACGGTTCTCCTGTATTTTGACTCTCAGCCGTTCTTATTTTCCGCTGCCGTCAGCAGCGTAAACGCTGAAATAATAATTAACCTTATCCGGTATCCGGCCGTCGCGCAGAGCTCCGAGCTTGTCGCCGGGCGCGCTCTCGCGGTCGCCTCCGCGGAAAATCATATGCCAGGCGGGATCGCTGTCGAGGTCGGGAAAAAAGGCGTCCTTTTCAAAATCGGCGTCAACGTGAGTCACGAACGCAAGACGGCAATGCGGCAGGAGCTGCCTGTAGACGCTCATCCCGCCGATGACCCACACGCCGTCGCTGTCGAGCTCTGAAACGATATCGAGAAGCTCCGGTATGCTGTGCGCCACTGTCGCGCCATCGGGCCTGTACGCGGGATCGGGATTCAGGACGATATTGTTTCTTCCCTTAAGGACCCTGCCCCCCGGGAACGTCGCGAGCGTGTTCGAGCCGAGAACAACCGTTTTTCCGCCCGTGAGCGCGGCGAAATTCCGAAGGTCGTCCCTGATTCTCACGAGAAGATCGCCTTTGTAACCTATTCCCCATTTGCTGTCAACTGCTACTACGAGATTCATCGTTTCCTCCCCGGGCCGCGGCGGACCGCTCTGCGTCAGATCGCGACCGGTATCCGGCCGATCTTTTCCCCGTGCCTGTAATTTTCCACGGTGAAGCTCTTCGGAGTGAACTCATAGAAATCCGTGACGTCCGGGTCAAGCGTGACGGTCGGAGCCGGATAGGGCTCGCGCTTTATGATCTCCTCGACGATCGGGATATGCCGGTCGTAAATGTGCGCGTCGGCGATAACGTGGACGAATTCACCGGGCTTCAGGCCGCTCACCTGCGCCAGCATCAATACGAGCGCGGCATACTGGGCGACGTTCCACGCGTTGGCCGCCAGCATGTCCTGAGAGCGCTGGTTGAGGATCGCGTTGAG
>CADBOE010000067.1 GCA_902796205.1 uncultured Ruminococcus sp.
GCTATTACGAGATTGCCGCCGACCACGTCCGATTCGATATTCAGCGGAAGCAGAGGATCGTGCAGCGAAAGCCTCAAAAGGAACCAGCCGCGCTCGTCAGGATTTTCACAACGCACACGGAGCCCCTCGTAATTGACCTCCTCCGGTGTCCATCCGGGCTGCTCCGTGACAAATTCCGAAAGCGAGTCGATCACTCCCTGACCATACGCTTTGAAATCGTTGTCCGCGATATTCAGCCTGAATTCGGCAGCCTCCGCCGGCTCCTCCAGCCCGTCGATCAGCTCGTCGATATGACGTCCCTCGCGGCGCATCAGAGCAAGGCGGATGAGCAGTTTCGCGATCAGATACGCACCGTCGTCGAGAAAATAATTTTCTTTCAGCGCGCCGTGTCCGGACGTTTCGATGGCGACAGGAGTGAAAATACCCTCCGCGTTCAGGCGGATCGCCTCGTTGATAACGTTTTTATAGCCTCTTTTGAAGCGGTGATGTACGCCGCCGAGGTCCTGCTCGATGAATTTTTTAAGGCCGGACGAGGTGATGGAGTCGGTGACGATAGTTGCTCCCGGATGCTCGCCGATCGCGATTGCGGCGATCATTGCGATGATCCTGTTGCGGTTGATCTCTTTTCCGTGGCGGTCGACTGCTCCCGCGCGGTCAACGTCAGTATCGAAAATAATTCCGAAGTCAGCCCGGTTGTCCAGAACGGCCTGACGGATCGAATCCATCGCCGCTTTGTCTTCCGGATTCGGTATGTGATTCGGGAACGTGCCGTCCGGGTCGAGGAACTGGCTGCCGGAAGTGTCCGCGCCGAGAGGCTTCAGAACTTTTTCGGCGTAAAAGCCGCCCGCACCGTTGCCGGCGTCAACGATGATGTGCGTCCCTTCAAGAGGCTTCAGCGAATTCGTTGCTTTGCGGATCTTGCTGACGAGACCGGCTGCGTAAATCGAGATGAAATCCATTTTTATTTCGACGCCGCGGTCTGCATTCGGCGCGGTCCGCAGTCCGTCCTCGAGTTCGTCCGCGATCGTCAGAATCGCAGTGATGTCGCCCTTTTCGAGGCCGCCGTCTTTAGTGAAAAATTTGAGTCCGTTGCGGTTGAACGGCAGATGGCTCGCGGTGAGCATTATCGAGCCGTCGTAGCAATATCCTTCCGTGACTGTTGTCATGAACATGGCCGGAGTCGACGCCAGCCCGCAGTTCACAACGCTGACACCGCATTCGGTCAGGGCATCAATAACGCTGCTCCTCAGCGCCGGCCCGGATATTCGCGAATCGTTTCCGACGGCAACGGTCAATTTTGACTTTCCCGTGTTGTCCGCCAGCCAAATTGCGAATGCGCGGGCAATCAGTCCTGCTGCTTCCGGCGTCAGATTGACGTGCTGTCCTTCGATGCCTTCGAGCGCCACGCCGCGTATGTCGCTTCCGTTCTGGAGCTTTTTCCATTTATCCTTCATCGTTGTCAACTACCTCCCGGTTTTTTGTTCTGTCGATATTATACCCCGGTTTAAGCTGTAATTCAATGATGCCCGCCAACGGCAATCATCCAAGGCAATCGAACAATAATTCTTACGTTTTTCGGAAGAGATTTTGGCTCTTCTTCCGTTGCTTGGCAGGACGGGGTATGCCTTAAACCGGGGTCTGTCCCCCGTTGCACGCGTTGGTTATATTGACATTCACCGGTCATTCTGTTAGAATGCAGGGCACCGGAGATTGATCGCGCGAGCGTGTAGGGAACGGCGTAACGCTGGACCCGCTGAGCGGAAAATACCGGAAAATATCCGGAAATATCGGAAAATTTTCGGGAATCAGCGGATAATTCCGGATAATACTGCCGGACGCACGCGTTGATCCCGCGGACGGATTGCGCAAAAACGCAAATATAATCGCTAAAACAAGACAGGTCCTATCAGATGGCAAATATAAACAATCTACTCGAATACCTTGAAAAAACGGCGCCGCAGGTCCCCGGAAAGGTCGCGTACGCAAACGAAGAAACGGAATTGACGTTCGGAGAAGTGTACAGAAGGGCCCGGGGAACCGGAACGGCACTTGCGGCTGCCGGATATTACCGCGAGCCCGTCGTCGTATATATGCACAAACACCCTGATATGATCAACGCATTCTTCGGCGTCGTCTACGCCGGATGCTTCTACGTGCCGATTGACGAAGAGATGCCGGCACACCGCATCGGTCTTATCTTCGCCACGCTCAAACCGCGGGTCGTGATATGCGACGAAACGACCGAAGGGCACGCGAAAGATCTCGATTTCGGCGGACGGATTCTTCTTTACAGGGATATTTGCGAAACGGAAGAGGACAGCGGAAAGCTGGAAGATATAAGATCGAAGGCGCTGGACGTTGATCCGGTTTACATCGTATTCACCTCAGGCTCAACGGGTGTTCCGAAGGGCGTCGCCGCTTGTCACAGATCCGTTATCGACTACGTCGAAACGCTGTCAGAGGCGCTTGAATTTGATTCCGGCACCGTATTCGGAAACCAGACCCCGCTCTATTTCGACGCCTGCCTGAAGGAAATCTACCCGACCCTTAAATTCGGCGCCACAACGTACCTCATACCGAAGCAATATTTCATGTTTCCCGTAAAACTCGTCGAATTCATGAATGAAAAACGCATAAATACGATATGCTGGGTCGTTTCGGCGCTGACGATCATCTCGTCGTTCGGAACGTTCCGCACGGTAAAGCCGGAATACCTCAGGACCGTTGCCTTCGGAAGCGAGGTTTTCCCGATCAGACAGTTCAACGTCTGGCGCGAGGCTCTGCCTGACGCGAAATTTATTAACCTCTACGGACCGACGGAAGCCACCGGCATGTGCTGCTATTACAAAGTTGACCGCGAATTCGGCCCCGGCGACGTGATACCGATCGGAAGACCGTTCAGAAATACGGAGATTTTGCTTCTGAAAGACGACGGAACCGTTGCCGGCGACGGAGAAAGCGGCGAAATATGCGTTCGCGGCACGTCCGTGACTCTCGGATATTACAACAACCCCGAAAAAACCGCCGAATCGTTCGTCCTGAATCCGATCAACAAGGCCTATCCCGAGATCATTTACAAAACGGGCGACCTCGCGCGCCGCAACACACGCGGTGAACTCGAATTCATTTCCAGAAAAGACTACCAGATCAAACATATGGGCCACAGGATCGAGCTCGGCGAGATCGAGGCGGTCGTCGATCTCGAAGAGAACGTCAGGTCCGCGTGCTGCATTTTCGATGATGAAGCGAAGAAAATTGTGCTATACTATACGGACGGAGCCGGCGATCC
>CADBOE010000068.1 GCA_902796205.1 uncultured Ruminococcus sp.
ATGATGCGTTTTTGCTCTTTTTTGTAAGAGTAATATCTACTCGGAAACAGGGGTCTTTGGAGTAGACGTTAACTTTTCACTTCAGCCGTTCTTTTTTACAGCGCCCGATCCGTGTCAATCCGTGTCAATCGCGGCCGGTTGCGACCGCACCGTTATCAAAGCAATAACGCCGCCGACAGAAAAGGCTGCCCGCGCAAGCAGGCAGCCGGAACAGTAGACACGGAAAAAGCGGCGCTCCGTCAAACGGGAGAGTCAATCTTCCAATTCATAAAATCGATCACCTTTTTGTATTCGGCCTCGTCGGTGATCGGAGCCGGGCGGAAATTATTCACCTCGGCCGTATAAACGTAGCACGGTATCAGCTCGGAATTCTTTGAAACGAGTTTTCCGCTTTCTTTGTCAACGGTCAGCGTCGTCTGATAGATGATCGTCCTGTTTTCCGGTCTGCGGCTTCCGCCGTAGCAGAAATTGCCGATAGAATATACTATATCGGCATCCTTGTAAATCTCCCGCGGCTGTAGCACGTGAGGATGGGCGCCCAGAACGAGATCCGCCCCGGCGTCTACCAAACGGTGAGCGGCTTTGATCTTCCATTCCTCGGGTTCGTGTATTTTCATCTTTCCGCCGTGGAAAAACACGATCTGAAAATGCGTCTCGGCAGACTCGGAATCGATGATTTTTATTATGTCTTCCGTTTCCCAGTATGAATACATATTCACGCAGATAACGGAGATAACGAAGCCGTTCTTTTCGTATCTGAACGCCTCTCCCCAGCCGGCGTAAAGCAGTCCCGCATTTTTCACGGCCTCGACGGTATCGCGTCTTCCGGCCTCGCCGTAATCTCCGAGATGGTTGTTCGCGAGAGATACCGCTTCAACGCCCTGCTGAGTAAGGATCCTCGTATTGTCCGTCTTGCCTCTGTACCAGTAAACGGGAGATCCGCTCTTTTCTATCGGCTCGAGCTCGCGGTCGGTCAATACGCATTCGAGATTCGCGACGGTAAGATCATCGGCGAGGAAGAACGGCGCGACCTCCTCGAGGAAATATTTCGGATCCTCCCTGTTCGCGTACTCCTTGAAACCGTTTTCGGCATCCTCGTTTTTGTACGAGGCCAGCATACAGTCGCCGACCACGGAAACGACTATGTCATAAGTCGTTCCGTTGTCCGGCGTCGCGTAAGGCGTAGCCTCAGGAATCGTGGGGCGCGGCGGAGTAGGCTGCCTGGTCGGATCTGGAGTCGGGACCTCGGTCGGTACCTGCGTAGGCTCGGGCGTCGGTTCCTCCGTCGGTTCGGCTGTTGGTTCAGCCGTGGGCTCCTGCGTCGGCTCGGGAGTAGGCTCCGCGTCCGTGACCTGCGCAGTTTCCTGAGTCGAAGCCGCCGTCGGAGTCGTTACGGCCGGAGAAGGATCGTTCTTCACCGCCGAGCATGACGCCGTAAGCAGGATCGCGACCGCCGTCAGAATCGAAATAAACGCCGTCTTGATTCCGCTCACGCGGCGCCCTTTCGTATTTTCGGATCTGAAAGTCATGAATCGACGTCCTCCTGTACTTTTTCACCGTCATCCTGTTCTATTTCTTCCTCGCCAGAGAACCACTCCGGGCCTCCGTACACGTCCTCTATCCCGGCTTCGTTATTTCCGGCGCCACCGGTCTGGTTGTTCCCGGCCTCGCCGGCAGGACCCGCAGGCATGCCCATGCCGATAACGTTCTTTTTTCTGAAATACTCCGGTCCGGCGTAAACGGCAAGCGGCGCATCCTTACTTCTGCTCTTTGGATATTTTTTTCTGAAACACATTTTTCTACCTCCGTAAAGCGCAATATTTTGATTCGTATATACTGTCTGAAGTGAAAAAATTATATGACCTGCATCCGCCCGCGCAATAAGGTCCTTCGGGACATTTTGCGCATTTTCCCGCGAGCATCGATTTCCTGAAGCCGCGGTTGTATCTGAACGCGTCGGGAGAATACCATATATCGGCAAGTGAGCGCTCGCGGATCTTTCCTTCGATAAAAAAGCTGTCCTTCATCGATTCGCAGCCGGTCACGTTTCCCGTCGAGTCGATGCCTACCGTGGACAGGCCGGCCCTGCAGCCGCCGAAAACCTTGCCTTTTTTCCCGCGTATCATCGGCTCCTCCGGCGTAAAATAGCCGATATTGTCCGCTATACCGACGGCGAACGGGGCGGCGGGAGCAATCTCGCCGACGAAGCGTATCACTTCTCCGAAATCGAACAGAAGCGCGTCCGGATCGTGAGCGGCGTTTCCCATCGGGGCGCATGACTGGAGCTGCCACGCAAACAACGGAAGCTTCTTCAGCGTCCCGCCGTAGAACGTATCGAGCACGGCGGCGTTGTCCCTCCGGAGCGCAGTTATGACGGAAACCGGAATACCGGCAGAGTGAACGCGTTCTATGGCATTTACCGCCTTCGAGAAGCTTCCGTCCATCCTCCACGCGTCGTGGATCCCGGGCGGACCGTCAAGCGATACCGCTACCGATTCTATACCGGCGGTCCGCAGAAACGCGAGATCGCCGTCCGAAAGCACGAAGCCGTTCGTAATGATGCAAACGCGTATGCCTGCTCCGGCAAGAGCGGAAACGATCTGTTTCCAGTCGGGTCTCATGAATACCTCACCGCCGATGAGATTCACTCTCCGGAGTCCGAGCTCCCTGAACTGGCGCACGAGATCGAGGCACTCGCCGGTATCAAGCTCGTTTTCGGCGGGTCTGCCTGCCCGCGAACCGCAATAATTACATGAAAAGCTGCATGCGAGAGTGATCTCCCACACGCACGAGCGGAGCTTGTATTGAAACTTTTCCCTGCTTTTTTTCATAAGGCCGTTTTCCACGCTTCTCCCGGGTACAAATCATAATATAGCCGCAGATACGCGCATATTCTACACTATTTCGTAATATGACGCAACATTTTGTGAAAAAACCGGCGCCGCCGCGTTTGCGGAAGCCAGACCGGGAGCGGAGCGGCGTCTACGTCGCCCGAGGCTGTATTTCCGGCTCGATGCCGGTTACCGTCAGTCTGATACCGTCGGTCACGAACCTGACGGTATATCCGGCAAAGCCGAAAGAATAGATACGGTCGGGATCGTCCTGATACGAGGGTCTCGGATCCAGCGCGAGGCACGAAACGAGAGCGTCGCGCCTGTCCTCCGGGATAAGCTTCAGCAGCCCGTCCGGTACGGTCACGTCGAGCCTTACCGAATCTCCGGGCGAATAACCGCTAACGGCGTCCGGACGTGCATCGGCGAAAGGCAGATAAGGCTTTATATCTATGACGGGAGTTCCGGATACCATATCGACGCCGCTCACGATCAGAACGTCTCCGCATACGGGATCGTGCTCAACGCGCTCTAACCTTACGCACGAAAGGCCTATCGGATTCGGTCTGAAGGGCGACCGGCTCGCGAAAACGCCCACCCTCGTGTTTCCGCCGAGGCGAGGCGGCCTTACGGTGGGAGACCAGCCGTCCCTGTGCGCAAGCGAGAAATCGAACAGGATCCACAAATGGGAAAATCCGTCTATGCGTCGAAGCGCGGACGGATCCCTGAATTCCGGACGGAACACGACCCTTCCGGCAAGTCCGGGCACCATGCCGCTCTGCCGCGGGATGCCGAATTTTCCGGGCATATCCGTATAAACGTCGGCAATATATTTTACGTTCATGCCTTCCGCGCCCGCGCCCGGAACAGGATCGCCGTTTTTCACTGCCGTTCCGCCTCGCGGATGGCCGCAGCCAGTATTTCAACGGCTCTTTCAAGCAATCCGGCGGAGATATCGAGCGGCGGAAGAAGTCTGACCCTGTCCTTCGCAGTGAGACATAAAAGCCCTCGCTCCGCGCACTTTTTCACGATCTCCGCGGCCGGGGCGCACGTCTTTACGCCTATCATAAGCCCCATGCCGGAAACGCCGGTCACTCCGGGAACGCGCCGGAGAGCGTCGGCGATATAAGCGCCTTTTTCAGCGACTCCCTCCAGGAAGGCGTCGTCAAGTCTCGACATGACGGAATACGCGCCGGCGCAGCATACCGGATTGCCGCCGAACGTGGAACCGTGATCACCGTATCCGAGGACGCCGCCGACCTTTGCGGAAAGGATCGCCGCCCCGATGGGAAGGCCGCCGCCGAGGCCCTTGGCCGTCGTCACTATATCCGGATGAAGCCCGGCGTGCATATACGAATAAAGCTTTCCGGTGCGGCCGTTGCCCGTCTGTACCTCGTCGACGATCAGCAGTCCTCCGGCGTCGTGAACGATCCTCTCGGCGGTCCTGAGCCATTCTCCGTCGACGACGACCACGCCGCCCTCTCCCTGTATGCATTCGACCATCAATGCGGCGATGCCGCCGCCCGCGATGAGCGTTTCAAGCGCCACGGTATCGCCCGCTTCGATATGAGCGAAGCCGGGCGTCAGAGGGTTGAACAGCTCGTGATAGTGCTCCTGCCCGGTTGCGGCCAGCGTCGTAAGAGTACGACCGTGGAAGCTGTTTTTGAGCGTAATTATCACGTTTCGTCCGGCGTTCACACCGCTCCCCGGAGCGTGATCGGCCGCCTGTTCGGTGAAATATTTTCTGGCGACTTTTATCGCGCATTCGTTTGCCTCTGCTCCGGAATTCGCGAAAAACACTTTCGACATGCCCGTGCGTTCGCACAGAAGCTTCGCAAGTTTCACGCACGGCTCGGTGTAGTAAAGATTGGACGTATGCTGAAGCTTCGCCGCCTGCGCCGCCACGGCCTCCGCCCACACCGGATCGCAGTAGCCGAAAGCGTTGACTCCGATCCCCGTCCCCATATCGATATATTCCTTCCCGTGCTCGTCATACACGAGCGCGCCGCTGCCCCTCACGAGCACCGGGCTGAAGCGGTTATACGTATTTGCTATATACTGTTTGTCAAGAGATCTTACGTCGTTTTCCAAAATCATTCACCCCTGATCCACGTTCCGGCGCCTTCGTCGGTCAAAAGCTCCATAAGTATCGAATGAGGCACGCGCCCGTCCATAATGACTACGTTTCTGACGCCTGCGCCGATTGCTTCGAGGCAGCATTTCACTTTCGGGATCATGCCGCCGTCCACCGTTCCGTCAGAGATCAGTCCGGAAGCCTCGCTCGCCGTCAGCTCCGGTATGAGCGTCGAGGGATCGTTTTTATCGGCGCGGATTCCTTCTATGTCGGTCATGAGCAGGAGTCTTTCGGCCCCGAGAGCTCCCGCGATGTGCGCCGCGGCAGTGTCTCCGTTGATGTTGTAGATATTGCCGTCGGAGTCGCATCCGACGGTGGAAATGACGGGAATATAGCCCTTCTCGAGCAGGTCCTTCACGGGATCGATATTGATGCCGGTCACGTCGCCGACGAATCCGAGCCTCGGGTCGCGCTGCTTCGCCTTTATCAGTCTGCCGTCGACGCCGGAGATGCCCACGGCGCGGCCGCCGCGGGATTCGAGCATCGTCACGAGGGATTTGTTGACCTTTCCGGTGAGGACCATCTGAACGATTTCCATCGTCTCGGCGTCGGTAACGCGCAGGCCGTCGACGAAATCGACCTTTTTCCCGAGCCTGTCCATCATTTCGCTGATCTCCGGTCCGCCTCCGTGGACCAGTATCACCTTCACGCCGATCAGCCACAGCAGCACGAGATCCTCCATGACCTGCTCTTTAAGCTGACTGTTTATCATCGCGTTTCCGCCGTATTTTACGAGCACGATCTTGTTGTTGTAGCGCCGGATGTACGGAAGAGCCTGTATAAGCACCTCGGCGCGCTGTGAATTCGTAAAACCGTTATCGCCCTGCATCTGCCATTTCTCCTTTTCGCAAGCTCCCCGCATTCAGGTCCTGTAGTCGCCGTTTATTTTCACGTAATCGTAGGTGAGGTCGCATCCCCACGCCGAAGCGCCGAACTTTCCGCCGCCCAGATCCACGAGGATCGTGATCTCCTTCTCGAGCAGGATCTTTTTGGCCTTTTCTTCGGAAAAACCGATCCCGGCCCCGTTTTCGCAAACCCTGATCTCTCCCGCGGCGCTCCTGAACGATACGGCGATGCTGTCAACGTCGACCGCCGCTCCGCTGTACCCGATCGCGCACAGCACCCTGCCCCAGTTCGCATCCGCTCCGAACATTGCGGCCTTGACGAGGCTCGAGCAGACGACGCTTTTCGCGACGGTCTTCGCCGCGGTCGGATTGCACGCTCCCGTAACGACGCATTCAAGCATTTTCGTCGCTCCCTCGCCGTCGGCGGCAATGCTTCTGCAAAGCCATACAGTGACGGTGTTCAGCGCGCGCATGAACCGTTTGTAATCGGCTCCCTCTCCGCCGATTGTCATGTTTCCGGCCTGTCCGTTCGCCATCACGACAGCCATGTCGTTCGTCGACGTGTCGCCGTCGATGCTCAGCATATTGAACGTGCTTTTCACGTCCGTGGAGAGCGCTTTATGAAGCATATACGGCGTGATGGCAACGTCCGTCGTGATGAATACGAGCATCGTCGCCATATCCGGGTGGATCATTCCGCTCCCCTTCGCGATGCCTCCGAGACGGCATTTTTTTCCGCCGACCATAAATTCGACGGCGATCTCCTTCTTTCTGGTATCGGTCGTCATTATTCCCGCGGCCGCCTCGGAGCTTCCGTTTTCGGACAGCTTCGACACGAGCTCCGGGATCCCGTTCTCTATCGGCTCTATCGGGAGAGGCTGCCCGATGACGCCGGTCGACGCCACGACGACGTCTTTATAGCTTATATCGAGCTCCTCCGCCACGTCCTCGCACATCCTCCACGCGATATCTATGCCGCCGGCGTTGCAGGTATTCGCGTTTCCGCTGTTGCAGATTATTGCCTGCGCAGTACCGTCGGAAAGGTTTTCCTCCGTGACGACGAGCGGCGCCCCCTTCACGAGATTTTTCGTATATACCGCGGCGCAGGTTGCCTGAACGGTGCTGTAAATGAGCGAAAGATCATTCTTGCTTTTGTTTTTCCTGATCCCGCAATTTATGCCGGACGCCAGAAAGCCGCGCGGCGCGCATACGCCTCCGTCAATAAAAACAACCGATTCATCCATAGAATTGTTCCTCCGTAAACAGTTTAAGAGTATTTGTATCAGAGCCTCAGCCCTTCGGTTTCACTGTATCCGAGCGCAATATTCATATTTTGTATCGCGGCCCCCGAGGCGCCTTTGCCGAGATTGTCGAATCTCGCGGCCACGGTCACGATCCCGTTTCCGCCCCACGCGGACAGCTCGAGCCTGTCGCTGCCCGAAAGCTTTCCGGCCGGAAGAAATCCGTTTTCGTCGCCGTTTTCATTGAAAAAGACGACCGGCGAGCCGGTGTAAAAAGCGGAATAAACGCTTCCGATATCCTCAGGCGTAAGACCGGGCGAACGGAACGTAACTACCGTTTCCATGCCTGAATAAAACGAGCTCACGACCGGGGAGAACGCCGGGCGCACCGCGATACCGGAGTATTTCATCATTTCCGGAATATGCTTGTGATTCTGGGAGAGCCCGTAGACACGCGGCGCTCTGAGATCGTTTTCCCTCTCCGGCAAAGAATAATCCTCGATCATTTTCCTGCCGCCGCCGGAATAGCCGGTCAGCGAAAAGCATTGCAGGAAAGCGTCCTTTCCGATGATGCCCGCGTCCGTAAGAGGACGCACGGCGGCAATGAATCCGGTGGCGTGACAGCCGGGATTCGCGATCCTCAAAGCGTTCCCGATCTTTTCCCTCTGCCCCGGGAGTTCCGGAAAGCCGTACGTCCAGCCGTCGGAGACCCTGTGCGCGGTCGACGTATCTATAACTACCGTATTTTTTCCCGCTCCCCGCGCCGCTGCCGCGTCCATCAGTTCAACGGATGCCGCGTCGGGAAGGCACAGAAAAGCCGCGTCCGCCTCGTTGAGAAGCGCGAGCCTCGTTTCCGGATCCTTGCGTTTATCCTCTTCCGGCGTCAATATTTCAATATCGTTTCTCGATCTAAGTCTGTCATATATGTTCAGTCCGGTAGTTCCGGCGCTTCCGTCAATGAATATTTTTTTCATACGCCTCCTCCTTCCGTCCGGATTATATCCCTTTGGAGATAATAGTTCAATTCATCCGCTCATCCGCAATCATTCAAACGATTTTCCGGAATTTCTCTGCAGGAATATCCGGGATCGTTTCAGGCCGATTTCCGGACTCATTCCGTCCGGATCATCCTGCCTGCAAATTCATTCCCGCAGCCCGGGCGCGCATCGTAGCGTCGCCGTTCGCGTGAATAAATATGCGGATATTTTAGCACAGTATTCACGAAAAGTCAATTATTTTCCGAATATTTCCCGAATGGATTCATAAAAGCGCGGCAGTATGCGGGTTTATGCGGCCGGGCTTAAGCAAAAAAGCCCGGACAGATCTTCGGATCACGCCGGATATGAGGAACGACCTTGGCACACGGCGGCGGATGGCGGCGGGCACCGGATGACGGCGGCCTGCCGGCTGCGGATAGCG
>CADBOE010000069.1 GCA_902796205.1 uncultured Ruminococcus sp.
AGAAAGGACGTTATCGACTACGTCATCGGAAAATACGGCGCCGACAGGGTAGCGCAGATAGTTACTTTCGGTACGCTCGGAGCGAGAGCGGCGATACGCGACGTCGGACGCGTACTTGACGTGCCGTACGCGAAAGTTGACGCTGCGGCGAGACTTATCCCGGAGGGGCAGCTTCACGTAACGATAAAAGAAGCAATCGACGGCGACAGAGAGCTTTCGGGGCTTCGCGATTCCGATCCCGAGATCAGACGCATGCTCGATATGGCGATGCGGCTCGAGGGAATGCCGCGCAATTGCTCCACTCACGCCGCGGGAGTAGTCTTGACGCGCGATCCGGTAACGGATTACGTTCCGGTGCACAAGACCGGCGACGTGGTCGCGACTCAGTTTCCGATGGGCATACTCGAAAAGATCGGACTGCTCAAGATCGACTTTCTGGGACTCAGAACGCTTACGGTCATTCAGGACGCGGAAGATATGATATTCGCCGACCACGGCGTACGTCCGGTGGACTACGGAGACGAAATGAACGATCCGGCCGTTTTCGGGACCATCTCGAAAGGAAAAACCACCGGCGTGTTCCAGCTCGAAAGCAGAGGCATGACGAAATTCATGACGGAGCTGATGCCCGACTCAATTGAAGATATCATAGCCGGAATCGCGCTGTACCGTCCGGGACCGATGGATCAGATACCGAGATATATCGAAAACAAGAAAAATCCCGGAAAGATCACTTACGAGACAGAGCTTTTGAGACCGATACTTGAAGTCACTTACGGCTGCATCGTTTATCAGGAGCAGGTAATGCAGATATTCCGCGATCTCGCCGGCTTTTCGATGGGCGCGTCCGACCTTGTAAGGCGGGCAATGGCGAAAAAGAAGCACGACGTCATGATGCAGGAAAAGGAACGGTTCATAAGCGGAGCGACCGGGCGCGGCATACCAGGATCTGTGGCAACGTCCGTTTTCGACAAGATGACCGATTTCGCGAGCTATGCGTTCAACAAGGCGCACGCGGCCTGCTACGCCGTGATCGCATACAGGACCGCGTGGCTCAAAACTTATTATCCGGCTGAATTCATGGCCGGCATGATGAACAGCCTGATAAACTTTCCCGAGCGCCTCGCGGTTTACGTAAACGAATGCATGCAGCTCGGCATAAAAATCGTTCCGCCGGACGTAAACGCGAGCAGGGAAAGATTTACCGTCAAAAACGGAAGTATAATCTACGCGCTGGGCGCTCTCAAAAACGTGGGAGAAAGACCCATGAGCTCGCTCGTCGCCGAAAGAGATGAAAACGGGCCGTACAGATCTTTTCACGATTTCATCAGGCGCACCGCCGGCACGGATATCAACAAAAGAGCCGTCGAAAGCCTGATAAAGGCAGGCGCCTTCGATTCGATGGGGTACACCCGGAGAACGCTTTTCTTCGGATACGAGGACGTGATGGACGGCATTTCCTCCGTCATAAGGAGACAGGCTCACGGGCAGCTTTCTCTTTTCGACGGACCCGGACAGCAGGACAACCAGCCCGAGATACTGAGGGAGCTTTCCGAATTTGATACCGCCGAAAAGCTCGCTTTTGAAAAAAGCATTCTCGGCATATATCTTTCAGGTCATCCGCTTCAGAAATATTTCAATTATTTCAACCGCATCTGCACGCTGAATTCTTCAGAGCTCGACGGACTTGCGCAGGATGGTCAGGGCGCCGGCGGCCTCACGGACGGCGGAGAAGTGACGATGGCCGGGATGATATCCGGCATCAAGAAGAAAATCACCAAAAACAGTTCGGCGATGGCTTTTATGACGCTCGAGGACGCTTACGGCTCGTTCGAGGCGATACTGTTTCCGAAAACGTACGAAAAATACGGACTGATTCTTAAAGAAGATATGATAGTGGTGGTGAAGGGCAGGATAAATCTCCGGGACGGCGAGGCTGCCAATATTTATTGTTCGTCCGCGGCTCCCGTTGACGCCTACGCGATATTGAACGACAAGGGCGACTGCAAAAGCGCCGAAACCGATTTTTATACGAGCAAGGAAAGACTGCCTGCCGTGAAAGCGTTTTGCGATTTCTTCTCCGGAGGTCCGGGTACCGCCGAGGTCAGGATATTCGTTTCGGACGCAGACGGGACGGCAGGAAGCGAACCTGCTATCGTTTCAAATATCCGTTTCGGGAAAGAGATAAGGGATGAGCTGAGCGGATTGTGCGCCGGAAAATAGCTGTCGTATATATTGCGGAGGCGGATCCAGTGACGTGATGTCGGCGGCTTGTTTTTTATCCGGTTATCCGGCGGCGCCCGGAGCGCACCGTCAGCGCCGTATGAGCCCTATGAGAGCGATGATCCCTGAAACCACCGGCTGATGCAGCAGATATATCCAGAGGCTGTGCTTCCCGACAAAAGACAATATTCTGACCGGCAGCGATTTGTAAGGAAAACGCGGAAGGAGACTTTTCCTGTTCCTGTAAACCGTCTTTCCGAGAAAAACGCCTGCGGTGAACCAGCCGAAATACGGGAGCAGAGGGAAATAATCTCCCATGCCAAGATCGTCCGGGGGCGCGCCTAATACGAGAAGCAGATTTTGCGGGAATGATGAAAGATAATGGATCCCGCTCATCATATAACCTCCGGCGATGAGGATAACAGCCATGACCGCCACGAGCCATAACGGAGCTTTTCTGATCAATCCGTAAAGCAGCATCGAAGCGCCAAGAAGATGTAGAATACCCCAATATATGATTATATCGACGCCCGAAAAACCTGTCAGATACATCAGGAAGGTGACGAGAGTGACGGCAAAGCCGCATCCGAGAACGATCAGCCCGCGTTTTACGAATCTGGACCCGAGCGTTACGCAAATACCGGATATCAATATGAAAAGGACGCCTCCGTTATTCTGCACGAAGTCAAAAATTCGCGACGTAGGGACGGGAACGTCAAGAAAATAGCGGACGTCAAATATTACGTGTATAACTATCATGCCGATAAGAAAGAGGCCTCTGAGAGCGTCGAGCTCCCAGATTCTTTCTTTATTCTCCACGGCACGTATTGTGTCAATGTTATTTTTATCGTTCGGTGACATAAAAAAGTCTTTCCTCCGGTAATAAACAGTATGAAATTCCGGCTGATGATACCACATTTTCAGCCGTTTGTCGATAATTGTCGGATTTTGTCGAATTTTGACGATATTTTTTGGTTGCCCGCCGTAACCAGCGGATGGTATAATTGCGTCACGCAGCATCGGTTGGCAATAAATCAGTTCGGGAGACAGATCATGAATACCTTAGAGGCAGTATTTATAATACCGCTTTTACTTCTACTCACCTTAGGGATCGTTCTGGCAGGGATCAAAACGGCTCAGGTATCTTTTGCACAGATCGGCTATTATGAAGAAAACAGCGAAAAA
>CADBOE010000070.1 GCA_902796205.1 uncultured Ruminococcus sp.
CCGGAAAGCTTTTTGCTGATATACGATCAAACCGGCCGCCGCGGCACTCCGCGACGGTCAGTTTTCTTCTATGCCTATAGACTGCCAGCCGAATCTGTACCCGCCGAACGTGTGGCGTCCGAGTTCCGTATCCGTATGAAAATACGCGTCGAATATCTTTCCGGCGGCCGGAGATGAATTGCTTCCGGAGGCCCCGTGTTCGATGAGTATCGATACGGCGATCTCGGGATCGTCGGCCGGAGCGTAGCAGATGAATACGGAATGAGAGCTTTCGCCGAACGCCTCCATTCCCGTCTGCGGCGTTCCCGTTTTCGCACATACGAAGCCGTCCGGGAAGCTCTTGAAAGCGGCCCTCGCGGTGGCGTTCTGCCTGACCATTTCCGTCATTCCTTCTTTTACGACGTGCAGCGACCACGGATCCGCCCCGGTATGAACACGGCTCATGTTTTTCTCTTCGTCCGTATAGACGGCCTTGCCGTTCTCGTCCAGCACCTTCCCGAGAATGTGCGGCGTGTTGATATATCCGCCGTTGGCCAGCGCCGAAGCGTAATTGCAGAGCTGAAGCGGGGTGAACAGCGTATAAAGCTGTCCTATCGACGACTGCGCGGTGTCCGAATCGCTCCAGATGTGGTAGCGGTCCCTTTCCCTCAGCTTCATCGTTGCGGGATTGCTCCTGTAGCCGGCATATTCCGAGATCTCTATTCCGGTTTTTTCACCGAGGCCGAATGCTTTCGCCCACCGGTCGATATTGTCGATGCCGGCGGAGATGCCGACCGTGTAGAAATATACGTTGCACGATTTCGCGAGAGCGGTTACGAGGGCGACGTCACCGTGTCTTCCGAGGCACGAGTGGACTCTGCCGCTGATGGTCATTTTCCGCTGGCAGTTCACGACTGTCTGCGACGTCACGGCTCCGCTTTCAAGCGCCGCGATCGATATCAGCGGCTTTATTGTCGAACCTATCGGATAAAGCCCCTGCGTCGCGCGGTTCAGCGCCGGCGACGAAGGATCCTGAAACAGCTCCACGATAGCCTTCTGAGCCGCCGCGTCGGTGGAAGGAGCCGCGAAAATATTGTTGTCGTAATACGGATAGCTTGCCATCGCTATGATCTGTCCGGTTTTTACGTTCTCCACGACAGCCGCCGCCGCGCAGGCGTCGCCGAAATTCTTCACGTCGTCGCGCATCGCGATGATATCCGCTATCGAATCCTCAAGTATGTTCATCGTTTTGCTCTGGAGAGAATAATCTATCGTCAGATAAACGTCGTTGCCCGGCACGGGAGGCGTATAAGAAAGCGTTTTCACAACGCCGTTCGCGTCACGGTAAACGACTCTCGTCCCGTTCACGCCCTTGAGATATTCCTCAGCGGCCTTTTCAACGCCGGTCTTCCCGATCATATCGTCGCGCGCGTAGCCTTTGTCCTTCAGCTCGTCATATTCGCTCTGGCTTATCGAATGAACGTATCCTACGACGTGGCTGGCAGACGCGTCGTCGACGTAAACGCGGTAATAGACCTCCTCCGTCGATATCCCCGGAAACTCATAACTTCTCGCGGTCAGATATTCCATCGTTTTCGCGCACGCGTCCGTGGCAAGGTCCATCGGCGTAAGCGAGCTGAGTCCGTATGCGAAAGTCGCGTAGCGTATGATCATGATTCTGTACGCCTGTTCCTCGGTATATGAAGGGTCGATCCTGAACACGGTATCTCTCAGATATTCGAAGGCGTCCCTCGCGGTGATTATCCTGTCCCTGTCGGACTTGCGCTGACCGCTCACGAGAGTATTTATCCAGTTTCCGCGCGCGGCCTCCTTTTCGTCTCCCGCCAGATTGGGCCCCCACTCGAGATCCGCGGTGATATATCTCCGGAGATAATTCGTGTACGTATCGCTGTTTTCCTCGAAAAGCTCTATCAGACGGAGATACATGGCGTCGCGATACGCCTGGTCGTCGGAGGTGTTGACCATGCTGACCTTGTATGAAGTACGCGTCGTCGCGAGAAGCACGCCGTTGCGGTCGTAGATATTTCCCCTTCGGGCTTTTACGGGCAGCTCGGCCGTCGTTATGACAGTTTCCGTCGCTTTTTTGCGGAATTCCTCTCCCCTCACGATCTGAAGATCGTAGAGCCTCCACACGAGCACGCCCATGGCTGCAGCCACGAGCAGAGCCACGTAAAGGCTTCTGCTCCTGAGGATGCTTTTCAGATAATCTTTTATCCCGTGAAACTCCACGCCTCTGTCGTCACGCATGGTCTATTACGACGTTCCTTTCTTTTCTGTACCTGATGCCGGGTCTCGGGCGCATGATCCGCCTGACGAGAAGCAGCACCAGAAACATCGCGAGTCCGGCGGCGAGATTATACGCGGCGCCTGGCAGGATGCGGACGGCAAAATGCCTGCCGTATCCGTAATGATAAAGCGGACCGCCTCCCGCGACGTAAACGGCGATGATCCTCACGAGCAGGCTTTCCGCGATCTCATAAAGCAGAAAAACGGGCGGCAGCACCGCCGCGCCAACCCATTTGTGTTTCTCCGACGCCCTGAAGGCGGCGACGGACGTGACGGCGCAGAATACAAGATACAGCACCGCGTAAACTCCGATATATCTTCCGTAAACGATATCGAGATACAGCCCGGCAAAAAAGCCGGTCAGCCCCGCCCTGAGTCCTTCAAGGCGCGTCGAGAGGACGATAACGAAGCACAGCACCAGCTCCGGCTTGCAGTTCAGCACCTTCAGCCTGTCGAAAAAACCGGCCTGGATCAGCCCGAGGACGACCACGCAGACGGCTGTGAGCGCGGCTTTAATAATTGCCGGCCGCCAGCCCTTCATTGCTCAGACTCCGCCGGGGCTTTCGGGATCAGCACGGTCACGGAGGTCAGCGCCGTAAATCTTACGTCCGAGCTGAGCTCCGCATATCTGTTGCCCTCCGCGTCAACGCCGACGCTGACGACCGTTCCCACAACGATTCCCGGGGGGTAAACGCCGCCGCTGTCAGCCGTGACGATCCTGTCGCCGACGTACACGGCTGCGTTTTTCGCGATCCTGTCTGCGACGATTCCGGCCGTGAAATTCTCATTCGACGTCCCCGTGACGCGCAGAAGTTCCGAATTCCGCTCGATCCTGCACATCAGCGAGCTTCTTTCGTCGATAATGCATCTGACTTTCGAATCATGCTTCCCGGTGCCGCAGACCAGCCCGACCAGCCCGTAGGAAGTGACGACCACCGTTCCGTTGACGACGCCGTCCGCGGATCCGAGGTCGATCGTAAATTCATTGTACCAGTCCGTTAGATCCTTCGTGATGACCGAAGCCCTCCTGATATCGTATCCCTCGGCCCTCTCTTCCATTCCGAGAAGTCTTCTGAGCTCCTCGTTTTCCTCCGAAAGAGCCCCGTATTCCCTTTCAAGCTGCTTCAGCCGCTCGTTCTCGGCGGTGAGCCGCTCGATTTCCTCCAGAACGCCTTTATAATCTCTTTTTACGGACGTGTTTTTCCCTATGTCGTCTCCGATGCCTGTCACGGCCTTCTGAAGACGGCGCACGGGAGAACCGAGAAAGCCGGCGATACCGTCAAGCTTCGTGCCGGAAGCCGAAATGACTATCAGCGCGACGCCAAGCACGGTCAGTACGATCAATATAAAAAAAACGATCTTCCTTCTTTTCGTCATATTCCCATGTTTCTGTTCCGGTAGATGAGCCTGCGCAGCTCCGCGTTTTCCAGACAGACTCCGGCTCCGAGCGCCACACAGTCCAGCGGATTTTCAGCCACTGTCACGGGTATGCCCGTTTCGATTTTTATTCTTCTGTCGAGGCCGCTCAGCAGCGACCCTCCGCCCGAAAGCGTTATCCCGCGGTCCATCACGTCGGCGGACAGCTCCGGAGGCGTTTCCTCCAGCGTTTCCTTTATAGCGGCTATTATCGTGTTGAGCGGTTCCGAAATGGCCTCGGAGATTTCCGAAGAGGTGATCTTGATATTCCTCGGAAGCCCGGTTTTCAGATCGCGCCCCTTTACCTCCATATATTCTTCCTGCGGCTTCGGGTAGGCCGCGCCTATGGTACACTTGATATCCTCGGCCGTCCGCTCTCCGATCAGCATGCTGCGCTCGCGCTTCACATAATTTACGATAGCCTCGTCAAGAGCGTCCCCCGCCGTTCTCAGCGACTTGCACAGCACCACGCCGCCCGCCGACAGCACGGCCACCTCCGCGGTGCCTCCGCCGATGTCGACTATCATGCTACCGGACGATTCCCCGAGATCGATCCCGGCTCCGATCGCAGCAAGCACCGGCTCCTCGAAAAGCACCGGGTGACGCTTCGAGCCGGCCTTTTCCACCGCCTGCTCCACAGCCATATATTCGACCTCGGTAACGCCCGACGGCACGCTCACGATGATGTTCGATTTTCCGACTCCCGCGGCGCGCTGGGCTTTTTTCAGCGTATATCTCAGCAACTGTTCGGCCATATCGTAATCGGCTATAACGCCTTCTCTGATAGGGCGCACGGAAACAATGCTCGCCGGCGTCCTGCCGAGCATTTTCTTCGCCGCGCCGCCCACCGCCAAAACCTCGCCGCTATAACGGTTCACGGCGACGACGGAGGGCTCCCTTATAACGACGCCCTTACCTTTAAGATATACCAGAATATTCGCCGTACCCAGATCAATGCCAATATCCCTTGCCACTTCTATCCTTCTCCTCCGGACATGCTATCCTGAACATGTCCCCTTGCTCGTGAAAGCTGTAATAACAGCCCGCTCCGAAAATGATATGATCGACGAGTGTTATCCCCAGTATCCGTCCGGCCTCGAAAAGCCTTCTGGTCGTGCTGAAATCCTCCGGACTCGGCGCCGGATCTCCCGACGGATGATTATGCATCACCAGCAGCGCCGACGCCCTTCCGGACAATGCGGCGAAGAACACCTCGCGCGGGTCAACGAGCGCTCTTTCCGACGTTCCGACGGAGATGAGCCTGTCCCTGATGATGCGCGATTTTGAATCCAGCAGCACGATCCTGAATTCCTCGCGCTCGGAGTCCATTTCCGCCGAATAAAGGTCGGCAACGTCCTTCACGGAAGTCAGCTGCCTTCTCTCTATCCTTTTTTCGCGAAGCATCCTGCCGCCGAGCTCCAGCGCGCACTTCAGCGTGACAGCTTTCACCCGCCCGATCCCGTTCGCTTCGCGCAGATCTTCCGGAGACAAAGCCCCCAGACCTCTCAGGCCGCCGTGCTTATTCAGCAGCTCCTGAGCCAGTTCAAGCGACGATTTCTCCCGTGTGCCCGATTTTATCATGACCGCCAGAAGCTCGGCGTCAGACAGCCTGTCGGCTCCGAGCGCCTCCGCTTTCTCATACGGCCTTATAGCCGCGGGCAGGTTTCGCATCGTCGCGTTGGTTTTCTTTTCCATAACGCAATCCTCCTTATCCTGTCCGCCCTGAATCTGAACGAACGCGGACCTTCGGCCCGCAGGGGAAAGTATATCACCGGGCGCTCCGAAAACTCAAGAAGAGCCTCGATATTTCCCGGTATTTCCCGCTTTTTATTTTTTCAGAACAGCCCCGAGATGCGGCCGTTTTCGTCGACGTCGATTTTTTCCGCCGCGGGGACCGCCGGAAGTCCGGGCATGGTCATGATATCTCCCGTCAGCACGACTATGAATCCCGCTCCCGCGGAGACCTTCACGTTCCTTACGGTGACGGTGAAATCTTCCGGCGCGCCGAGCTTCAGAGGATCGTCGCTGAAGCTGTACTGCGTCTTTGCCATGCAGACGGGAAGCCGGCCGTAATCGAGTTCGTCCAGCCTGTTTATCTGCTTCTGCGCGGCGGGAAGTATCGAAATGCCTTTTCCGCCGTAAACCTTCCGTACTATGGCCTCAATCTTCGATTCTATCGTCCCGTCAAGCTCGTACGCGAACGTGAATTTCTCGTCCGTGCCTTCTTCGCAGAGCCTTACGACCTCGCGCGCGAGAGCTTCTCCGCCCTTTCCGCCTTCCGCCCACACGGTTGAAAGGATGACGTTCACTCCGAGCTCGCGGCATTTTTTGATTATGAAGTCGATCTCGTTGTCCGTGTCCGTCGGGAAACGGTTTACGGCGACAACGCAGGGCCGGTGGTACACGTTTCTGACGTTGCCGACGTGGCGCAGCAGATTCGGTATGCCCTTTTCAAGGGCGGCGATATCCTCTTCACCGAGCTCCTTCTTCGGTTTTCCTCCGTGCATCTTCAGCGCTCTCACGGTGGCGACGACAACGACCGCGTCGGGCGTCAGTCCCGCTTCCCTGCATTTTATGTCGAGGAATTTCTCCGCGCCGAGATCAGCTCCGAAGCCCGCCTCCGTAACGGTATAATCTCCCATTTTCAGCGCGGTTCTCGTGGCTATCACGGAATTGCAGCCGTGCGCAATATTCGCGAACGGTCCTCCGTGAACGAAAGCGGGAGTTCCCTCGAGCGTCTGGACAAGATTCGGTTTAATCGCGTCTTTAAGGAGCGCCGTCATTGCGCCCACCGCGCCGACGTCCCCGGCCGTTACCGGCTCGCCGGTCTCGGAATAACCGACGATGATCCTTCCGAGCCTTGCCTTCAGGTCGCTGACCGACTCCGCGAGGCAGAAAACGGCCATTATCTCGCTGGCGACCGTTATGTCGAAGCCGTCCTCGCGCGGTACGCCGTTCGCCGCTCCGCCGAGTCCGTCCACGATATTCCTGAGCTGCCGGTCGTTCATATCGACGCATCTTCTCCAGGTGATCCTCCTCGGATCGATCCTGAGTCTGTTTCCGTGATGAATATGATTGTCGACCATGGCCGCCAGAAGGTTGTTCGCGGCTCCGATCGCGTGAAAATCGCCCGTAAAATGGAGATTGATATCCTCCATCGGTACGACCTGCGCGTATCCTCCGCCCGCGGCGCCGCCCTTGACGCCGAAAACGGGTCCGAGAGACGGTTCCCTGAGCGCCACTGTCACTTTTTTCCCTATTCTCGCAAGTCCGTCCGCCAGTCCGATAGTCGTCGTGGTCTTCCCCTCGCCTGCCGGCGTCGGAGTAATGGCGGTCACAAGTATCAGCCTTCCGTCTTTTCTGGACCTGTCGTTCATTACGGAAAGATCGATCTTCGCCTTATATTTTCCGTAAGGCTCCACGGCGTCCGCGGGGATCTCCGCTTTCGCGGCAATTTCAAAGATCGGTCTCATTTCGCAGCGCTGTGCGATCTCGATGTCGCTTAAATAACCCATTTTCCGTTTCCTCCCGTCGATATTTGGATATCGCTTTTATTCTAACATATCCGCCGTTTTAATGATAGCAGAATTTTGAGCGGCTCCTTCTGAGGCCTCCGCGGCTTCTGTTCTTTTCTGTTCTTTTCCGCTTGCAATTTGACGCCGCAAGCGTTTATAATGTATCCGTTCGAAATATGGTTTTAAGGAGGGAATTTATGACCACGAACATAACAATAAATAGCTGGCTGAAAGAAGTTCAGGCGCTGGTCAACCCCGATAAGGTCGTCTGGATCGACGGCAGCGAAGAACAGATCGAGGATCTTCGCAAAGAAGCGGTTTCCACCGGAGAGATGATCAAACTCAATCAGGACCTTCTGCCTGACTGTTATCTGCACAGGACGAAGCCCAACGACGTCGCCCGCGTGGAAGACAGGACGTTCATCTGCTCGCGAAGCAAGGAAAACGCAGGACCGACCAACAACTGGTGCGATCCCAGAGAAATGTACAGAAAATTATATGATATTGCCCGCGGATCATACAAAGGCCGCACGATGTATATAATTCCTTACTCTATGGGACCGATCGGTTCTCCCATCGCGAAGATAGGAATCGAAGTCACCGATTCGATCTACGTTGTCCTCAATATGAGCATTATGACGCGCGTCGGGAAAAAAGTTCTCGAAGTGCTCGGCGACAGCAACGACTGGGTGCGCGGTCTTCACTGCAAATGCGACGTTGACCCCGAAAACAGGTACATCTGCCACTTCCCCGAGGACAACGCGATCATTTCCGTCAATTCAGCTTACGGCGGAAACGTTCTCCTGGGCAAAAAGTGCTTCGCCCTCAGAATAGCATCCTATCAGGGCTGGAAGGAAGGCTGGATGGCTGAGCATATGCTGATCCTCGGCCTCGAGAATCCCGAAGGAAAGATTACTTACGTCGCGGCCGCGTTCCCGTCCGCCTGCGGAAAAACGAACCTCGCCATGCTCATTCCCCCGAAGTATCTTCGCGAGAAAGGCTACAAGGTATGGACCGTCGGCGACGACATCGCCTGGATGAAGATAGGCCCCGACGGCAGACTTTATGCGATAAATCCCGAGAACGGCTTCTTCGGAGTCGCCCCCGGAACGAACGCGAAATCGAACTTCAACGCTCTCGAGAGCACGAAGCGCGGCGCCATCTTCACGAACGTCTGCCACAATCTCGAAAACGACACCGTCTGGTGGGAAGGTCTCGACAAGAATCCTCCGGAGCACGCCGTCGACTGGAAGGGCTACCCCTGGAATCCCTCCATGTACGACAAAGCGGACAAGACCACGTACGCGGCTCATCCGAACTCACGCTTCACCGCTCCGGCGAAAAACTGCCCCTGCGTTTCGAGCGAATTCGACAAGGGCGAGGGCGTTCCGATCTCCGCTATTATCTTCGGCGGCCGCAGAGCAAAGTGCGCTCCGCTGGTTTATCAGTCGAGAGACTGGGAAAACGGCGTGTTCGTCGGATCGACGATGGCTTCCGAGACTACTGCGGCAGCCGCCGGCGCCGTAGGCGTTGTCCGCCGCGATCCGATGGCAATGCTTCCCTTCTGCGGATACAATATGGGCGATTATTTCCAGCACTGGCTCGATATGGGCAAAAAGCTCGGAGACAAGGCTCCCAAGATCTTCAACGTAAACTGGTTCCGCACCGACGACGAGGGCAATTTCATCTGGCCCGGCTTCGGCGAGAACGCGAGAGTCCTCAACTGGATCGTTGACCGCTGCGAGGGCAAGGCGGAAGCCGAGCTCACTCCTATCGGCTACATCCCGAGACCCGAGGATATCGACCTTACCGATCTTGATATCGACATGGATACTCTCAAAGGTCTTCTCAAAGTGGACAAAGAGCTCTGGACAAAAGAGGTTTACGAGATCGAGGTCCATTATCAGAAATTCGGCGACAAGCTTCCCGTTGAGCTTCGCAGGCAGCTGAATATCCTGCACAACGGCATCGTCGCAATGAAGGACTGATAAAAAGGTCCGGAGGCGTCGCCGGAAGGCGCGTCTGCGGTCAGATCGCGAAAAAAACTGATGTTTCAAAGGGCGCAATCTTTTCAGGATTGCGCCTTTTTCGTTCCGCCGGGGGCTCACGCCCGCCGCGATCCGGTTTTCATGACAATGAGATAATATCAAAAAAGAGCCAGAATGCACCTTTGCCGGCAGCTTCGGGCTCTTTTTACTTATTAGTATGCTGCGGTTTTTTGCAGCCCCGTCTGTATTGACCGGGTGCCGTTTCCGCCTGACGGCAGGCGGCAGCGGCCTGTTTTTTATCCGAGAACTTCCTTCATTACTTCGGCAAGGCGCTTATCCTTGATGCTCTTGAGAGCGTATTTGCTGCCGCCAGCTTCAACTTTCGCTTCGAGCTCGGCCACGGCCTTGTCCTCGAGGATCGTCGTCTTTATGGTGGATTTTACGGTGTTGAGGCCGTCGGCGCTTCCTTCGGCCGCGTCGGAATCGATATCGTTTATATCTTCGACCCTGACCATATAAAGTCCGGTCACGTCGCCGTCGTCATTCTTCGTCTCGATGATCTCGATCGCGAGCGGCTTTACAGACTTGACCTGCTTTTCGGTCGTCTCAGCGTCGCTGCTCGATCCGCCTGTCGAAGTCTCGTCTTCTTCTTTTTCCTTCTCCTTCTCGGGGCCGACGACGAAACCGTCGCGCTTATCGTTCCACTGTACGCGAAGCACGAAATCGTCGATCTCGGTAACGTTGCTGCTGTTGCTGTTGTTGACGGTGACAACGCCCTTGTTCGAGCTGGCCGAAGCCCACGACGACTGCGACGTGCAAAGCTCGGAGAACGTGGCTTTTTCAGCCTTTATTTTGTCCTTGCCTTCCTCGTCTTTATTAGGAGTGAAAGTTACCATGTCATAGTCGTACAGTGTGAACGTATTGTCAGCGTCGAACGCTTCCTTCATCTCAGCGGCGAGCTTCCTGAAGTTTTCGATCTGCGCGTTGTAATCTTCGAGGTCCTTCTTGTACTTTTCATCGTCGGGATTCTCTTTTCCGCTATCATCCTTCGGAACGGTCGGCTTCACCGGCAAAGCAAATTTGAATACACGGGCTGTCAGCGTTCTGTAGTCGTCCGGTTCCTCGTCATATTTAGCCCTGATCTCGGCATCGGTAACGTCGATGTCCTCTTTGAGAGAGCTCTTGTATCTTTCTATGGCCGACTGCAGGATCATGAAATCCTTATATTCGGAGAGCTTCATCGCGCCCTGCGTCATAAGATAGACCGCGTACTCCTGACTGTAGCCGTAGTTCATATACATCGCGATGTATGAATCGATGCTTGCTTTCATCTGGCTGCGTTCGCCGGCATTGAGCTTGAATCCGTTTTCTTCGGCAATCTTATATTCGGCCTTGAAAACGCGGGCTTTTTCGAGAGCGTTCGTCTCGCAGGTCTTGCGGCGCTCCTCGGTGAAAAAGTCTTCAAACACCTTATTTTGCTCTTCTTCGCTCATATCATCGTAATTCTCCGGCTTGAAAGAGTCGAAGTTCGCCTGATATTCCTCGGAAACGGCTTCCCGCAGGAAATAATTATATTCATACGTATAGATCTTTTTCCCGCCGACCTTCGCGACGTAATTTCCCGTCACCGTGATAACGATGGCGAGCGTCACTATGATCGCGACAAGCGCCGCAAGACCTACGATGATCCAGAGCAGGATCTTATTGTCATACGTGCCTTTTTTCTTTTTTGCCTTAATGTTAGTGGCCATTACAAACCAACCGCCTTTAGTAAAATATTGTCCGCCGGATCGCTCCGCATGATTGTGCTTTTCCGGAACGCGGCGAAAGCATCGCATTTTTCATTATACTGCTTTTTCAGCTTTTTGGCAACGGCTTTTTCATTTCCGGGGCCGGAATCCGGCCGGGGGCCGCTCCGGTCAGGCCGAAAAATCAGACGCGGTACGTTTTTCAGCGCCGCCCTTACCGTATTTTCACCCATTGCGACAGAAGCGCCTTCGTATCCGCCAGGACCGTCCTGTCTTTTACCCTGCCGCCGCCGGGGAACGAAAACGTAACGATCGATCCCGTCCTCGTCCGTGAGATGCGGAGCCGTTTCCCGAAAGCGGCGTGAAATTTCACGTATTCCGCGTCCGTCTCGGTTATCCCGGGCCTTACGAGCGCCGTTGACTGCCAGTCGGCGTCAAGAGAATACAGCAATACCCGGTCTTCCTTCTGAATTACCGAAGTAAACCCGACGTATTCCGCCATATGCCTGATCTGCGCCACTGAAATGAGGGTCATAATATTGTCCGGAACCGGTCCGAAACGGTCGATCAGCTCGTCGGTGAGCTCCATGGCATCGTCCTCATTCTCCACGCGCGCGATCTTCTGATATATCTCGAACCGCGCCGAATCGTTTTCGATATACGCGGGATCAATGAAGCCGGGAATGCTCATTTCAACGCTGCAGCTTCTCTCCGCGGCGGTTTTTTCTTTGCCCGTCCTCTCCTCCTCGAGCACCTCGTTAAGCAGGCGGCAATACGTTTCGTACCCGACGGCCGCGATCTGCCCGTGCTGCTGCTCTCCAAGAACGCTGCCCGCGCCTCTTATTTCGAGGTCGCGAAGAGCGATCTTGAAGCCGGAACCGAACTCCGTATTTTCACGTATCGCCCTCAGGCGCTTTTCGGCCATCTCAGGAAGCTCGCGTCCCCGCCGGTAGGTAATATAGGCGTAAGCCTGTTTCGTTGACCTCCCTACCCTGCCGCGTATCTGATAAAGCTGCGAAAGCCCCATCCGTTCGCCGTTCTCGACGATCACTGTATTCACGTTCGGCATATCCAGCCCGGATTCGATAATCGTCGTGCACAGCAGCACGTCGAAATCTCCCTGATAAAAATCGAGCATGATCCGTTCAAGCTCGCGCTCGTTCATCTGCCCGTGCGCGGCGGCGATCCTCGCCTCGGGGACGAGCTCGTGAAGCTCACGCAGCTTCCGGTCCATTGTTTCGATGCGGTTATACAGATAAAAAATCTGCCCTCCGCGCGCCATTTCTTTGTAAACGGCATTTTTTACCATCACTCCGTCCCACTCCGCAACGTACGTCTGGACGGGAAGGCGGTCCTGCGGCGGATCCTCGAGCACGGAGATATCGCGGATCCCGGACAGCGACATGTGCAGCGTTCTCGGTATCGGGGTCGCGGAAAGCGACAGCGTATCGACAGAAGGATATTTTTCCTTGAGCTTTTCCTTATGCTTCACTCCGAAACGCTGTTCCTCGTCGATTATCACCAGCCCGAGGTCCTTGAATGCGATTTTATCGTTAATGAGCGCGTGCGTTCCGATAACGATATCGAGCTTCCCGGACGAAAGCGCGGCAACGATCTTTTTCGCGTCGTTCGCGGTGCGGAATCTGCATAAATAATCGACTTTTACGGGAAATTTCTTTAACCGTTCCGCGAAAGTTGAATAATGCTGCCTCGCGAGCACCGTCGTCGGAACGAGTACGGCGACCTGCTTGCCCTCGACAACCGCCTTAAACGCGGCCCGAAGCGCCACTTCGGTCTTTCCGTATCCGACGTCCCCGCACAGGAGCCGGTCCATCGGCTGCGGCTTTTCCATATCCGCCTTTATCTCCTCAGTACAGCGCAGCTGATCGTCCGTTTCCTCGTAAGGAAAATCAGCTTCAAACTGATTCTGCCAGTCCGTATCGCGGCTGAAAGCGTATCCGCGCATATTCATTCGCCGTGCGTAAAGCTCGACGAGCTCCTTCGCGTAGACTCTGAGGCCGTTTCTGACCTTCGCCGTCGCCTTCTTCCACTCGGAGCTGCCCAGTTTGCTGAGCTGCGGCACCGAATCATCGTTTCCGATATATTTTTTCACGCTGTCCAGCTGGTGGGTCGGAACGAAGATCACGCCGTCGTCGCGGTAGGCGATCCTGATATAGTCCTTTTTGATATTGTCGATGGTTATGGCTTCGATCCCGTCGAACCGCCCGATTCCGTGCACGTCATGCACCACGAGATCGCCGGGTCTGAGGTCGGCAAACGACGAAAGAGTCTCTCCCCTAAGTTTTTTCCGCGCCCGTGCTGACGAATGACGGAAAAGGATCCCGTCTGTCACCGCGGCAAATCCGGCAGACGGAATAATAAAGCCCTCCGAAAGCTTTCCCTGCTTTGCGGTGAACGAGCGTGTCAGTCCCCTTTCGGAAAGAGCCGCTGCCAGTTTCCTCGTCCGTCCCTCGGAATCGGAAAAAACCGCGCCGGAATAACCTTTTTCCGAGAGATCCGCGAGCATCGAAAAGAGCTTTTCAGGATTGTCTCCGACCGCGTCCGGAATCATGACGCCGGCGTCGGCCGTTTCCATTTCCGGATAAGGCGGTTCGGCGTCGAATTTGTCGAAAACCAGCAGCGATCCCGCCCTCTCGCGGATCGAGCGAAGCGTTTCTTCCCCGCCCCTGACAAAGCCGGCGGTCTTCTCGGGAAGGCCGGAGCTGTCCCTGACGGTTTCGGCGATCCTTACGTATTCTCTCTGCGTCTGATCAGCCGATTCAAGGGCCTCTTTCCAGCCGTTCACAAAAACGGGTATTTTCCCGCAATAATCGAACAGATCAGCGCTTTTTTTGAGAATATATGGGAGATATTTATCATATCCGGGAAAACGTGCAAACGGTTTGATTTTTTCGATATCCGCTTCAAGTATCCGTGCTTCCGAAGATCTCGAGTCGAGAGCATACAGCTCCGCCTTCAGGTCTGTCCTGATCGCGAGCGCAGTCTGCTCGTCCCATATATACGTCTCGCGCTCCGGAAGGATGCCGACGGCTCCGATCCTCTCTACCGTTCTCTGCGTCAGCACGTCGAACGATCTGATCGTATCGATCTCGTCGTCAAAAAATTCGATTCTTGCAGGATTCTGCGCGTTTACGGGAAAAACGTCAATGATATCGCCTCTTGACGCAAACTGCCCCGTTCCGTCGATCTGCGGCACGCGGATATAGCCAAGCGACGCAAGACGGTCTGCGAGATCGAACGGCTCGCTGCGCTGTCCTTCTTCGAGAATAAGGCAGTTCGAGGCGATATATCCGGGCAGCGGCAGCTTCTGAGCCGCCGCGCTCAGAGACGTAACGAGCACGTCCCATTCGCCGCGCTGCAATCTGAAAAGCGTTTTTACGCGCGCCGCTTCATTGTCCCCGCTTTTCGCTTCGACCTGATAGAGCATATATTCGAGCGGATTCAGGGTGAGTACGCGTTCGACGTCGAAACCGCCCAACGTAAGCAGATCTTCAGTAAATGTGCGAGTTTCGAGGTCGTTTTTCGTTATTATAATACATTTTTTGTGATTTTTTGCAAAAAGGGCAGCACAAAAAAGAGCGACCGAAGGAGTATTCATTCCCTTCAGCATCGCCGCGCTGCCCGAACCGCCGTATATACGCTCCGCCTTTTTGAAGGCATCGCCGTCAAATATTTTTTCAAAAATCACTGCTTCTGATCCTGTTGTCCTCCCGCTCCCGGCCCGGCTTCCCCGTGCGCGGATGAGTGCGGCGAATTAAACGCGCTCATCGTTTTCTCGCAGCCTTTGCTCACGATGGAAAGCACCGCGTCGGCAGCTGAACGTTCCGCTCCGTCTATCAGCGGTTTTTCCTCATCGGATAATTTGCCGAGCACGAAATCCTTCATGTCGAAAAGAACCGGCTTCCTGCCGATTCCTATGCGGACGCGCGGGAAGAATTCCGTTTCAGTATATGAGAGCACGGACTTCATGCCGTTGTGCGTGCCGGCGCTGCCACGGCCCCTTATCCTCAGCGCGCCCGCGTCCAGATCGCTGTCGTCGTATATCACGATCAGACGTTCCGGCGGAACCTTATACCATTTAAGCGCCTCCGAGATGCCCTCCCCGCTCGCGTTCATATACGTGTACGGCCAGAGCAGAATAAGCTTATTGTTTTCGTATTCGGCTTCTGCTGTGACTCCTTTGAATCGGTGCTTCCTGTTATCCGCGGCCAGCTTTTCGGCAAGCCTGTCGAGGGCGCGGAAGCCGCAATTATGCCGCGTTTCGGCATATTCGGGCCCGAAATTTCCGAGCCCGGCTATTATCCATACGGTTTTTTCGGGAATTACGCCGTTTTTTCCGGTCTTTACGGTCTTTGCGGATTCCCCGATACGCTTTCTGTGCGCGGCTTTAAGTTTTTCCCAGAGCATGTCGGTTGTCACCTGATTACGTCTGTCCCCATGTACTTGCGAAGTACCTCCGGAACGACGACGCTTCCGTCAGCCTGCTGGAAGTTTTCAAGTATCGCGGCCGTCGTGCGTCCGATGGCAAGACCTGAGCCGTTCAGCGTATGCACGTACTGCGCCTTGTCTTTCGGTCCGTTTTTGTAGCGGATATTGGCGCGTCTTGCCTGGAAAGCCTCAAAATCGCTGCAGGAGGATATTTCAACGTATCTTCCGTAGCTCGGCATCCATACTTCTATGTCGTAAGTCATTGCCGATGAGAAACCGAGATCGCCGGCGCAGAGCCTTACGACACGGTACGGAAGACCGATCTCCTGAAGGATCATTTCCGCCTCGTGAGTGAGATCCTCAAGCTCCGCGTACGACGTTTCGGGAGTCGTGAATTTGACGAGCTCGACTTTGTTGAATTGATGCTGGCGCACGAGACCTCTCGTATCTCTTCCGGCCGATCCGGCCTCCTGCCTGAAGCATGCCGAATACGCGCAATATTTGATCGGAAGACGGCTTCCGTCGATAATTTCATCTCTGTGCATGTTCGTTACCGGAACTTCCGCCGTCGGGATCATGAAATAATCTGTTCCGGTGATCTTGAACGCACCGTCTTCAAACTTCGGAAGCTGTCCCGTGCCCGTCATGCTCGCTCTGTTTACCATAAACGGAGGGAAAATCTCAGTATATCCGTGCGCGGTATGGTAATCGAGCATGAAATTTCCGATCGAACGTTCAAGGCGCGCTCCGAGCCCCCGGTAGAACGTGAATCTCGCTCCCGTAACCTTTCCGGCGGTTTCAGGATCGAGGATCCCGAGGGATGCTCCGAGATCCCAGTGTGCTTTCGGCTCGAAATCAAACGTTCGGGGCGTGCCGAACTTTCTCATTTCCTGATTTTCGCGGTCGTCCTCGCCCTCCGGCACAAGATCGTTCGGAATATTCGGGATATTCATGATGATCTTCTCGATCTTTTCGTCTACGTCCTTGATCTCAGCGTCGAGCACCTTGACTCTATCGGCGATGTTTTTCATTTCGGCCATGATGCCGGAAACGTCTTTTCCCTCTTTTTTATAGCCGGGAATTAGTTTTGACGCTTCGTTCTGCTTGTTTTTCAGCGATTCCGTCTCGGCAATCAGCTCACGGCGCTTTTTGTCGAGACCGAGGAATTCCGAAAGATCGATTTTAGAGTGACGTTTCTCGAGCGCTTTCACTAAAATATCAGGATTCTGCCTGATCGCCTTAATGTCCAACATGATTATTACTTCCTTTCATATTCTATCCCAGAATCTCTGTTACGCGGCTTCTGGAAACAGCTTCTTTTTCTTCTCTGGAAAGAGGATAATCGCTCTCCCCGTCGTGAATGCGTTTAACGTAAAGATTCATACCGTTTCTGTACATCAACGCCGTAAGTACCATACCGTCTCTGTTTTCGCTGGTAATACCGACCGAATAGCTCGCTCTCCCCTCTTCCACGCCGTCTGTAAAATATCTGACGACGTCAATGCGGTCAAGATTGTCCTTCTGCCGGTTTTCGAGGGCGATCAGCCGATCGTTGATATCGGCAAA
>CADBOE010000071.1 GCA_902796205.1 uncultured Ruminococcus sp.
CCCGGTTTTTCGCCGGGCTTCAGGCCAGGTCAGGAAGTAGCAAATGTAAAAACCGGCGACCGTCGCTTAATCCGCGAACGGTCACCGGTTTCATCAATTTTCAGCCTTCAGTTTTCAGTTTTTAGTCGTCGTCACTTTCGATATCCTCTTCAAGGACCGCTCCCGTATAAGCGTCTATCTCGTATTCGTATTCGACGCGGCCGATGAAAAATTCCACATCGTAAACAAGTCTTCCGTCATCGCGCTCGAGCTTCGCTTTCGTGAAGGTCACCGCTCCGGCATCCACGCCTGCGCGCTTGATCGCGGCGGCTTTCGCTTCATCTATCGTGATCGCGAGATCGCGGGAGGAAGACTGGCCGGACGGGGACTGCGTCGCAGGAGCGGGCGTATTGACGTTCACGTTCTGCGCGGGAGTCGCGACAGGAGCAGCGTGGCGGTTCTCTCTTTCCCGCTCGCGCACGGCGCCGGTCGTCGCGTCGATCTCGTAATCAAACTCTGCGTCGGCGGTATAGAATTCGATGTCATATACCATCATTCCGTTCTCGCGCTCAAGCTTCGCCTTCGAGAAGGTAACGGCGGAAACGTCAAGTCCGGCGTCCCTGACCGCGGCGTTTTTCGCGTCGTCAACGGTGATCAGATTGACCGGCTGAGACGTTGCCGGTGCCGGAGTATTCCGGGGCGCCGTCTGAGAGTCGGTGGGCCTGATACGGTTCTCGGTCTCGCGCTTGTGGACCGCGCCCGTCGCCGCAGCTATCTCGTAATCGTACTCGGCTCCGGCGGTAAAGAACTCGATATCGTAAACGAGTATGCCGTCGTCACGGTCGAGCATCGCCTTCGTGAAGGTCACGTCGGCCGGGTTCAATCCGGCATCCGCCAGAGCCGCGTTTTTCGCTTCTTCGATCGTTATCTGGTCTTTCGCCGGATCAGCAGGCATGGCGCTCGCGGGAACCTCGGGCACGTTCGTCGGGGCCGCGGGCGGAACGTCGGTCGGAACAACCACGGGGGCGGACGCGGGCACGTCTGTGGGAGCGGCGGCCTGAGCCTCGGTCGGGACGGCGGCCGGCACGTCGGTCGGAACGGCGGCGGGAGCGTCAGTCGGAGCCTGCAGAACGTTCCTGTCGACGATCTCCGTTTCCCTGTTCACGATCTCGCCTGTCGCGGAATCAACGTCATAATAATATTTAACGCCGTTCGCAACAAATTCAACGTCGTACACGAAACGTCCCTTTTCATAATCAAATTTCGATTTCAGCATCGTGATGCTGTCGGGTGATACACCGGCGTCAATGCACGCGAAATTCACAGCGTTGTCCTCGCCGATGGAATTGCCGATGGCGTACTGCCTCGCCGCGTAGACGGAGCCGCTGCCGAGAAGGATAACGCCGGAGAGTGCCATGGCTATCACTGTACCTTTTTTCATGATCTTACCTCCTTCAGGATCCGGTTCTGTCCTGATCCCGGGGATATGATACATCGCAAACATTAAACGAATATTAGAAGAAAAAATTTTTTTTCAGCCTGCCCGATCGGCACGTCCCGCCGCGCGTTCTATCCGGCGCATTCTTCGCATTATCCCGGCGGAAAACGGATCACACATTATCCCGGTGGAAAACGGATCACACATTATTCCGGCGGAAAACGGATCCCGCATTATTTCAGCGGAAAACGATCCTGAATTCGCTCCCCTCGCCCGGCGCGCTTTTGAGAACGATCCGCGCCCCGTGAAGATCGGCGATCTTTTTCACCATCGAAAGGCCGAGACCGGTCCCCTGCTCCGTGCGCGAACGGTCTCCGCGATAGAAACGGTCGAAAATCTTTTCCTGATCCGCCGCGTCGATGCCCGGGCCGTTGTCCGCGACCGAGATCACGGGGTGACCGCCCTCCGCCGAAAGCGACACCTTCGTCGTTCCGTCCTCATAGCCGTAACGGAACGCGTTGCTGACAAGATTCTGCACGAGCCTGCGCAGCAGCAGCGCGTTGCCTTCCGTTTCGACGCCGGGCTCCGTTTCCCACGTGAACGTCATCCGTTCGCCCGCCAGAAGCTTCATGTCGGAGCACGCCTCGTTCACGAGCGCGGAAAGATCGACGCGTTCGAAGGAATAGCGTTCCGAATGCTGGTCGATGCGCGTATAATCGAGCATATCGCCGATGAGCATCCTCATTCTGTCTGCCTGCTCGCGCACCGTCCCGAGCGCCTCGCGGTATTCCTCCGCGGACCTCTCCTTTTCGAGCGTATATTCACTTTGCGCGAGAATGACCGAAACGGGCGTGCGCAGCTCGTGGGAAGCGTCGGACGTAAACTGCCGCTCCTTCTCGAAAGCGTTCTCCAACCGGTCGAACATGTTGTTGAAGCCCGCGGCGAGCCTGTTGACCTCGTCGTTGTTCTTCCCCGTCGGGATGCGTTTTTTCAGATCGTCGCCCTTCGAAATGCTCTCGGCCGTTTCTTCTATTTTGCGGATCGGCGCGAGCATCCTGTCCGAAAGCAGATACCCCGACAGCACGGCGAGCCCGATGAGCACGGGCAGCATGAAAAGAGACGTGCGCGTGATCTCGCGAAGCTGCGTTTCGCTGCGCGTTTCCGGCACGACTCCCCTGATCCAGAGACTATCGCCGTTATAGTCGATATCGAGTTTTCTGTCGTAAATCTCATATTTTACGCCGCCCGCCTTGACCGACCTGATCCGCGTCGAAACGAACGGTTCGTTTACGGTGAAGCGCGAAATCGGATTTTCGCCGTACAGCATCTCGCCGCCGGACGTGTAAAGGGCGGTGTGAACGTCGTTGACCGTCTCCATGAAATCGAGATTGATCTCGAGGAAGCCGGTCCCGCACGGTATGTAAAGGTTCGCGTCCGTGTCTCCGCGCTCGCTCTGAAGGCGGATGTTGTCAATGTTTTCCTCGACCGTGCTGATGAGATATTGTCTGATGGTGCTTCGCAGGACGGACCGGCTGGCGAGCATTACCGCGGCGAACGTGATCCCCACGAGCGCGGTGATTATCAGCGTGAACCATAAAGTCAATTTGAATCTGATGCTGCGGTTTCTCATTGCTTCACGTTTCTGCACTTCAGGACGTATCCGGCTCCCCTCACGGTCCGGATGAGCTTCGGCTCCCTGCCGCTGTCGATCTTTTTACGCAGGTAGCTGACGTACACGTCGACAACGTTCGTCCCGCCTTCATAGTCGAAATTCCATACGTGATCTTCTATTTTTTCTCGCGTGAGAACTCTGTTCTTGTTGTGCATGAAATACGAGAGGAGCGCGAATTCCTTGGCGGACAGTTCGATCGGCTCCCCGCCTCTGGTAACCGTTCTCGCGGTCAGATCCACGGTGAGGTCCTCCGCCGTGAGCACGCTGCCTTCGGCTTCAGCCGCCGAGCCCTTTCTCGTGAGAACTCTGACTCTCGCCATCAGCTCCTCCATCGAAAAAGGCTTTACGAGGTAGTCGTTGCCTCCGCTGTCCAGTCCTTTCACGCGGTCGGCCACAGAATCTCTCGCGGTGAGAAAGAGCACGGGCGTGGTGTTGCCCTCCCTGCGCAGCTCCCTGACGACGGCAAATCCGTCTTTTTTCGGCATCATGACGTCAAGTATAGCTCCGTCATATTCGGCGGCAAACAGGCAATCGAGCGCGGCCTCGCCGTCGAAGCAGCTGTCCACACTGTATCCCTCGTCGGTAAGCTTTCCGGTCAATATCCGGTTGAGCGCCTTTTCGTCTTCCGCTATCAATATCCGCATCGTCGTTCCTCCGAAAGTTCTTTTGCGCGTCCGGACCGTTTCCCCGTTTTGCGCTTCTTAATTATAATATACCCGCTTTTATAACACAATTATTAAAAAAATCGGTTTTCAGGGTCGTTTTTGGCAATTTCAAATAACTGCGGCTGACTTCGGCCGTATGAGAAGCGGAGGTCTGTCCCCGCCGGATCACGCAACGTCTGCGCCGTTGACACTGCCTGCCGGGCAGGTGTAAAATGCGGCGAAGGGTACGGATGATCGAAATGAAATTGAAGAAAAAGCTGATTATCACTGTTGTTCTGCTCGCCGCCGCCGGAATATGCGCCGGACTTATGTTTCTGACGCGCCTTGACCGGGCCGCCGTAACGAAAGTATATACGGAGGGCATTTTCCGGTACATATCGCTGCCGGTCAAATGGGTCGAAAATCTCGTTCCGGCGTTTCCCGTCGGGGAAGTCTTGCTGGCGGCGCTTTGCATAATACTGCCCGCGGCTCTGATCGTCGCCGTCGTCAGATGCTTCCTGTGCCGTTCCGGAAAGCCTCTCGCGCGCTACGGGCTGAATCTTGTATCGCTCGCCTCAGCGGCCGTGATACTGTTCGTGCTTTTCGGCGGGCTGAACTACAACGCCCTCACTTTCGCGGAAAGATACGATTACGACCTCAGGGAGTCGACGATCTCTGAATTATCCGACCTTTGCCTGTATCTGAACGGCCAGGCTGCGGAAAGGCTGAACAAGCTGAGCCGCGAAAACGGCGTCACATCGTCCGGAATGTCCGTTTACGAGATGTGCGAGAAAGCCGCCGACGGCTATAAAGCGATAGAGGATAGATTTCCGGGGCTGAAGGGATACTACACCACGCCGAAGCCCGCGATCTCATCCACAATTATGTGCTATTTCCAGATCTCCGGGATCTATCCGTATATCTCTCCCGAGGCGATCGTGAACGCCCGCACTCCGGAATGGTCTCTTCCGCATACTATATGCCACGAAATGGCACATCAGCGCGGCATCGCCCGTGAGGACGAGGCAAATTACGTCGCATACCTCGCCGCGATCAGCAATCCTGACGTTTTCTTCCAGTATTCCGGATACGCCGAGGCTCTTTCATATAGTCTCAATGCGCTTTATTCGGCGAGTCCCGAGGCGTACGCCAAGGTCATCCCTTATATCCACAAGGGAATCCGCGAGGATATGTCGGCGTCCGCAAGATTCTGGGACAGCTTCGTCAAAAAGAACGAACTGCCGGCGAAAATCTCGTCGGCAGTAAACGATACGTATCTTAAAATCAACGACATCCCCGACGGCACGCGGAGCTACGGAAGGATCGTGGATCTGCTCCTGGCCGAATACCGTCTGGCCCGCGGGATCAATTGAAATATTTCGGCAGATAATCCATCGGGTCGCGCGTTTCGCCGTTGACCCTGACTTCAAAATGAAGATGAGGTCCGGTGCTGACGCCGGTGCTTCCGACGAGAGCGATCTTCTGACCGCGCTCAACGTACTCTCCGGCCTTTATCAAAAGCTTCGAGCAGTGACCGTAACGCGTGGTCAATCCGTCGCCGTGATATATTTCTATAAACCAGCCGTAAGAATCGTTCCACTCGGCTCTCACTACGGTGCCGCTCAGCGCGGCGACGATATCGGTCCCCTGGTATGAGCCGATGTCTATGCCGTTGTGGAATTTCTGTATCTTATATACGGGATGGAGCCTCCAGCCGTAAGGAGAAGTGATCCTGATCCCCTGCGGGGCGGGAAATACCATCGCGTTCGGATCGGAAGGCTGCTGTTGCTGTTGCTGCTGCTCTTTATCACGTTCCTCCTGAGCCTTGCGCTCGGCCTCCTCCCTCGCCCTGCGCTCGGCTTCCTCTCTCGCCCTGCGCTCGGCCTCTTCGCGCTCTTTCCTCTGGCGCTCCAGTATAGCCTCGTATTCGTGCTGAAGAGCTCTGATCTCCTCCGCGATCCTGTCGCCCTCGGCCGAGAGCTTGTCCTCCTCGGATTCGAGTCTCTCGATGGCCTTTCTGCTCGCGAGAATATCGTCCTCCAGGATCTCCTGATCGTTCTTCAGCTTCTCTATGATGGCCTCCTTCTCACGGATGGCCGCCTGAAGATCGACCGTAGTCACCTCGACCATCGCTCTTTTGTTCTCGAGGTCCTTCTTCATCATTGCGAGGCGTTCCATCTCTTTTTCGTCGCAGGAAAGCATGTTCGAAACGAGTCTCGTAAGATCGGAATACGTAAATATGCTCCGCGACTCGGTAAAGAGCTTCAGCGGGCTGTAATTCGAATATCTGCTGGTGATTGCGGCTCTTCTGAAGAACAGGTCGAGAGCCTCGTCGTACTGCTTTTGCGTATCGTCAATGGTCTCGCTGAGCTCGGCGATGGAATCGTAAAGCTCTTCGAGGTCGTCGAGCTGCTTCTGGAGTTCGTCGGTATTCTGCTGCTTTTCGATCAGCATTTCAGTATATTTGCGCGTGCTTTCCTCGAGCTCGCGCTGTTTCGCGGCGATCTTGTCGTTGACCTCGCCGATCTTCGCGGCAATGTCTTCCTTCTTGTCCCCCGCGCTTCCGATCTGATTCTGTATATCGTCGAGAGACGACGAAAAAGCCCTGCTGCCCCCGACGATGAACGAGGACAATATAACAGCGGTCAATGTCAAAATAATAATTATATATCTTTTCTTCATTTGTATCCCTCCGTTCCAAGAGCGGACTCCAACTTGATTATATCATTAAACCCGCAATTTCCGCAAGCGTTTTTTACGCGGACCGTTCCCGGGCCGGTCCCGGGCCGGTCCCGGGCCGGTCTCCTGTCCGTTTTGCGGCCTGCTCCGCGGCCTTTTTACCGGCGCTTTTCCGGGCTTTTCCGGCGACGACCTCCGGCGACCTCCTGTGTCCCCGGCGGCTCTCGGCGCTTCAATCCGCGTCCGTCCCGCAGCCGCTTCCGCCGGAGCGGTCCCATATACCGCGCTTTACGGCGCCGAAAATATTCCTTTTCAGCATATCCGTATCGAACGGGAGCTCGCGCAGAAGCTTCTTCATATTTGCCCTCTCGCTCGTCTTGTCCGACGGACACGGATTGAACACCACCGGCACAGACTCGAGCTTTTCGTATTGTTTGATTTCCTTTTCCTCGACGAAAATGAACGGGCGTATGACGTTCACTCCGGCGCGGCTCAGGTATGTATGCGGCTCGAAGCAGAAAAAGCGGCCCTCGTAAACCAGACTGAGCATCGCCGTTTCGATCACGTCGTCCCTGTGGTGCGCCAGCGCGACGGTATTGCAGCCGGCCTTCCGCGCGTGGTCGTTCAGCGCGCCGCGCCTGAGATTCGCACAAAGGGCGCACGGATTCGGTTCCTTTCTGACGTCAAAAACGATCTCGGCGATCTGAGTTTCCACTATTTCGAGCGGAACGCCGCACGCGTCGCAGAATTCGCGCATCGGGGACGGGTCGACGCCCGGAAAGCCGAGCGAAATATGCACCGCCTTCAGCCCGAATTTTTTCGGATAGAAACGTCTGAGCTGCGACAGCACCGCAAGCAGCGTCATGCTGTCCTTTCCGCCGGAAAGCCCGACGCACACGTCGTCCCCGTCCTTAATAAGATCATACTCCTGCACGGCCTTGCGAGTCAGGCTGAGCAGTCTTCGCATCATATCCTTCCCGGTCATGAAGCGACCCTCATCCGAGGTATCTCATGCTGAGCCTTCCGAGCGGGAAGGAACGGCCGGAAACGTAATAATCCATTATATCGGACGGGTTTTCAACTCCGTCAGCCACTTTGAAATAGAAGCTGTTCACGCCGGCGTCGATACCGAGCGCCGAGCGCGGAATCCTTATCTGCATCGCGGAACCGTCGATCCGGAAATCGGCCTCTCCCGCGGAGGTGCCGGAATAATCGGCGCCGAGCTTTTCCACGCTCAGTTTCCCGGAGGACGTTTCGGACCGGCCTACGACGAATCCGTATCCTTCCCAGCCGCCGGACGAGACCGCCCCGGTTCCGATGAACAGATTCATCCACGAGCTGTCGCCGGCGTTTCTCGCCGCGATATCCTCATCCGTCTTTATCAGGAAATAGAAATAATCTCCGTCCCCGGTCACCCTGACCTCGGTGATATTGTTGCGGGCGGCATCCTGCCTGTAATCGAGCGAATTGACGGCGCCCTTCGCTTTTCTGGCCTTGTTCACGACCAGCGGATCGCGGAAGACGGCCTTCACTCCGTCCCACGCGGACAGATCGGAGGTCATCGGAACGGTGATCGCTTCGGATTTAAGCTGATCGCCCGGCTGAAGGCGCGAGCTCTTGTAATCGCGTATGTTTTTTGCCATCTGGATGTAGAAGGCGTCGTTGTATCCGCCTTTCATTATCTCGGCATCGCGCGAAAATTCCATATTGCAGAGGTCCACCATCGCGTATTCGCCGTCATACTCGTTCTTTCCGGCGGTCCATTCGTTCCAGCCGGTGATGAATACCGTGCCCGGATCCTCCTTCAGCGCCACGTCCCAGGTGGCCTGGAAAAACTGTCCCTCGAGAGCTTTGCCGGGTTCGTTCTGCTTCGTTACGGTGTTCCATCCTCGCCCCCAGTTCAGCGCGCCGCGGGTGACGGAAAAGGACATCGGAAGGGCCGGGTGGCTGGCAACGGCGACGTTTATGACGTCGTTGTGCACCGGGGCGGGATAGGTCCATTCGATCCACGGGAAGCCGTTCTCCCTGAACGGAAGAGAAGGCCATTGTGATTCGCGGAAATAAAAGAAATCTGCGATCTCCTCGGAAAATTCCGACGGCTTGTAGCTTTTGTCGCCGCGTCCTCTCGCCTCCGCGATGTCGTCGGCAGCCGAAACGTTGCCGATAATAAGCGGTTTTCCGTCCACGTAGTACCAGAGGTCGCTGTATTTGCCCTTCTTATAGTACATGTTGTAAAGATCTTCGATCACGCGGTGGGAGTAGGCGTTTGTGTAGAAAACGAGCCCGGGTATATCCCAGCCGGCTTCCTTCAGCTTGCTGCCCTCCGTTATGATGCGCCCGACCACCTGCTCATAGGTTACGGCGTTGGTCGTGTCGAACACGATAAAATCGACGCCCGCCATCGTGAGCAGCGCGAAATGCCTTCTGATGACCCACGCGTCCGCGGAATTGTAATAGCCCCAGAGGGGCTCGCCCCAGAAGAACGCGCCGCTGTTGTTCGGATAGGTTTCGTTTTCGTGAAAGAGCTTGTTTACGGCGTCTTCCTCCTCCGCGAGGATCTTCGTGATGTCGACGATCTCAGAACCGCCGTGCTGTCCGAGCGTGCAGAAGTAGAAAATGCCGACGTTGCGGTCCTTGTCCTGCCTGTCGCCTGTCTTTGCCTCGAACGTCCGCCCGAACTGGTCGATGCCTACGATATAATTGTCCGTATATCCGTTGCGGTAGTAATCTTCAGCGCTGATATCCAGAATATTGACCACGTTATCATCCCCCTGCTTTTCTTTTCCGCCGTTGCCTCCGCACGCCAGCGACGCGGCGAGCATTATCAGGGATACGGCGAGGGCCAAAGTCTTCTTAAGCTGCGTTTTATATGCCATTGTTTTTCCTCCGGTATATATTTTATCCGTTTTGCTTCCCGGGAAGCGATCTCGTGATCACCTTTCCCGCTACGTATATTATTATTTCAACGGGCACGTCGCTGTCAAGCTCAAATTCCGGGACCACGTTTTCCGTGCTCCTTTCGCCGGCGATCAGCGTGACGAGGCCGCCCCTGAACGGATAACGCCTGACGCCGTGCCTTCCGGTAAGATTCACGTGCCAGGATATCCTGTTTTCAAGGGCCTCGGGCCTGATCCCGAACACGTATTCGAACAGGACGGAAACGGTGGCGAGCCCGGTCCAGCCGACGAACTCATCCTTCGCGGGCACGCCGGTGCCGTCGTATTCGGGTGCGTAATTTTCATAAAGAGTGCCGGTTTTTTCAAATACGCGGACAACGGCTCCGAAGTAATCCGAGGCTATTTCGTACGCCAGCTTTTCCGCCACGTCCGTGCCGAGCGAGCCGAGTCCTTTGAGTATCATATAATTCGTCGGCGCCCACACGCCGCCGAGCCAGTATCCGCCGTCTTCCCTGTACGCAGGATCGGACGCGGACAGCGAAGGCACCCTGTTGGGCCGTTTGAATTCCTTCTCGTTGTCCAGATGCGAGATAAAGCCCGATACGCGCTCCTCCGGAACGATACCGGCGAGCAGCGTCCAGTATGCTCCCGCCGTCATGACCCCGCTCAACGATCCGTTGCGTCTCCTGTCGTAATAGAAAGCGTCTTCCCCGCTCCACATCGTTCCGTTTATGACGTCCTTCAGGAAAGCGGCTTCCTCTTCGAGCCACTCGGTCTCCGCGGAACGCCCGAGCATTCCTGCCATCCTGACGAGGATCACGGCGCTCAGGTATTGCTGCGCGCACGCGTCTATCCAGCTCATATGGCCGTGCGAAACGGCGGGATTGTAACCCGGTCCGGTGCGGGGCTGATTGTCCATGCCGCACGCGAGGCCGCAGCTCCGGTACGTCCCGTCAGGCCACGAACGGTTGAGATAAAGCCAGCGGTGATACGCGAGCAGAGGGTCGAAAACGTCTCTGATCCGCGATTCGTCTCCCGTCGTCTGGTAATATTCCCATTCCGCCCACGGAAGCACGTTCGGCCCCGTGGACGCCGGATCGTCCCTCGAAAACTGCTCCCGCATAGTTTCCTCGCAGATCTCGCGGCAGATGAATCCGTCCTTATGCTGATGCGAATAAAAATTGTCAAGGGTCTTCTGAAAATCGAACGCCCGCGCTCCGTATTTCCCGAACATCACGATGAAGGATGAATCCCACATGAACAGGAAGCCGTTGAACGCGGTGTCAATGAAATCCGACACGAATCCCGCCTCCGCCTTCGCCTTCCGGAGGTTTCCGAAGGCGATCTCCCACGTTCTCCGGTAGGCGCGTATCGCTTCAGGATGCCCTTCCCATACGGGCTCCGGCAGAAGACTTTCCGACCCGGCGAAAGCGGGAAGCGGCCGTCCGTCAGCCTCCGGATCCGCTTCAGCGAGCCTTTTCCTGAACACGTTATTTTCAACGCGCAGTTCGGCGGCGTAAAAGAGATTTCCGTCGACCGTAAAAACGTCTCTCATTTCTTTTCATCCTTTCCGGCTTTTTTCATGAGGAAGAATATAAGCGCTCCGGCTGCCGCCGCCGAAACCGGCAGGATGACGGCCGCGGCGGCGGACGATCCTTTCCTGCCGTCGTTTACCGTCACGCTGAAGTCGTAAACACCGGACGCGTAATCGATCACGCCGTCGCCGTTTACGTCGACGGGCCGGAGCAGCGCGGTCAGAACGGTTTTCCCAGCCGATACGCCTATGAGATTGTCCCCGGACAGAGCTGCCGCTCCGGAACGTCCGTCAAGAGTATATTCAAGATCAAGATTTCTTGCGTCGTTCTCCCATCTGACGGAAGGAAGGTAAAACATCTCGTTGACGCCGAAGCTGATCGACCCGGTCCTGGGCGCCAGCCGGCCCGTCTTTACGCGAAGAATCCCCGGATAGAAGTAAACGATATACTCTCCCGTTCTGTCCTCCCCGGATCCGCCGGTTATTCTCAGCGTACCGAAATTATTCGGAGACTCGCCCGCGTAAAGCTGCAGGCCGCGGCTCCGGTATTCCAGCCGGTGGCCCGGCTTGAGGCAGCCGGAAAGGATCGTATATCCGGCGGCGGTGAGAGGCGTGCAGTCGAACTCCTTTTCGGCGCTGTCCGACGCTATTTTCAGAAGCGTATATTCCCTTCCGTTTTCTCCCGTCACCGTTTCCGGGGCGGAGGATTCTCCGGCATTTTTCAGCATCTCCTCATCCGCCGGGCCGTCCGATATGCGCACGTTTTCAAACGGAACGATCTCGACCGTGCGGCTGATCTCGATTTCGTCGGCGGAAAAAGTCTCTCCAGGCAAAACACCCGCGTCGAAGCCGCTCTTCAGCACCGCGATCCCGACCGAAAGCGCTCTCACGTTCCCGTCCGATCCGAGGTCAAGAAGACTGTTTGTCAGAGCTGCCGCGGAGCTGTCCAGCGTATCGCTTCCGCAGAGCTTCCGCGCCTCTTCGTCCCCGATGCGGCCGAGAAAGGACCACGGAATGCTCTGTCCGACGTATAAAACGTACGGTTCGAGTTCGATAACGCGCGGTTTTACAGTGAGAGTACAGTAATTCGTTTCGATCTCGTATCGGTCGGTAACGTCGTTCCCGTCGCGATCCGTTATCCTGACGTATTCCGCTCCCGCATGCTTTGTGCCGGCGTAGGTCAGCGATTCCGATCTCGCACTTACCGTATGTCCCGGTTCAAGGATCTCTTCGTTCAGCACGGTCAGATCCTCCGAATAAAGGGGCGTTCCGTCGAATTCCTTTACCCGGTCCCTGAAAAATACAGAAATCACGTTGTACGTTATCTCCTTTTCCTCGTCATACTGCTCGAAACCGTCCGCGGACCCGCTGCCGCCATCGCCGCCAGAGGGCGGCGTGACCTCGACCGGGATCCAGCCGACCCCCTCAAGATATACCTCGACCCAGGCGTGCGCGTTGCGCGACGTGAAAAAGTCGCCTGTCTCCGTGTCTTCCGCGCTGACAAGATAGCCGACGGTATATCTCGCCGGAATTCCCAGCGCCCTGTATGCGAGCGTTGCCGCAGAAGCAAAATGGCTGCAGATTCCTTCTTTTCCCTCCGTCAGGAAATAGATGACGGGATCCGCGTCTTCCGGAAAAGGCTTGAACGACATATTGTAAACGGCGGATTTCTTTATAAGCTCGGCCACTTTCGTTATGACGTCCGGCGTCATCTCCGAAATGCCGCGGTCCGCGAGAAACTCAGCGAGCAGGGCTCCCGTACGCGGATCGATTTCGGTATAGATAAGCTGCGCGTACGTATCATATTCTCCCGCGTAAGTTTTCTTGAGTCCGAGGAGCGACTTCAGCGACAATCCGGATATCTGCTTGAATGAATATTCGCGGTCGGGCGAATTGAACGCCGGAACCCCGTAGTCAACGCAATGGAAAGCCTCCCCGGACGTGTACTGCTCCGCGGCGGCAAAATACGGCACGGGGACGAGCGTGTCGTTCCCGTAATATCTCACTCTCACGGTATTTACGTAACGGTATCCGTTATCCTCCAGAGTATGGACGGTAAACAGAGACGGAAGCACGTAACGGTCGGAATCGGTCCAGTTGTACGACCACGTCTGAGATGGTCCGTTCCAGTAGCCGTTGCCGTAGCTGCCGAAGCTTTTGAGCCGCAGATATATCTGGCCCTGACGTTTACTGAGAATGAATCCGGCGACCTTGTCGGAAGGCTTGCTTGCCTCCCGCGGCAGCTGGCCTGAGATCATCTCGTCTCCGGCGTCCGGGTTCTCTCCGCCCGGAACCGGATCCGGCCAGTCGCTCTCTTCCCGCTGCCTCATAAGTTCCTTAGGATCACAGATCACTTTCACGGTCGCGTCGTAATCGCCGTCGCGTTCATGCTCACCCGTATCGCTGAAGTTCATTATATGAACAACGGCGGCCTCGTCAAAATGTTCGAATTTCACCGAATAGCTTATCGGATCCGCATTTACGAAGTCGTTTACTCCCAGGCTCGTACCCCCGGCCGTGGCGGTCGACGTGCAGAAATACATTCCGACGGTGTTGTCCGCTATGGTATAGTACAGTTCCAGTTCCACGCGCCTTTTCGTAACCGTTACGGTTCCGGGGACGTACGTTATGGCGTAGTTCGACGTCACGTCCCCTCCGGAAGAGTTCAATATCCGGGCCTTGAATTTATTCGCAGTCTTCCCGGCGTGCACGACCGCCGCGAAATCGCCGTACTCCGCGCTGTGTCCGTTAGCGAGCGTGCCTCCGGTCAGCGAAGCCTCCTCGAATCTGTGCGTTTCGCCGTCGTAAACGTACGGGCCGGCGTCAACGCTGGTTACCGTCACCGGGCGTTTCTCCACCGTCACTTTCCCGGAGCGCTGCTTGATATCGTAATGTCTCGTGACGTCCTCGCCGGAGACCGTGTTTCTGACGACGATCAGCGCTTTGTTGACGTATGTTCCGGCGTCTGTAAATCCGGTATATACTGCCCCGAGCTCGTCATCCGGAAGCAATTCTCCGCTGTCGAGAGAAAAGCCGTCAGGCATATAGATCTCGCCGTCATACACTTTCGTATGATCCGGCGTCGATACGGTCAGGCTGACCGGCAGCACGGCAAGCTCGCCGGGCACGGTATCAATCTCGTAGCACCACGTCCGGTCCTCTCCCCCGTGAACGAACGATACGGAGAACTCATTTTCATAACGGCCGGGCTCGGTAAAACCGCCGTGAGAGAAAACGTACGCCGGTTCGTCCCACGGAGCGATCCCGCCGGTCACTTCGACGGTTTCTGCCCTGAGCGGCGCGCCGTCGAATATTTTTTCGGCCGATCCGGAAACAACGGTAACAGGGCGCGGCAATATATCGAAGCTTCCGCCGTTCGCCGTGATATCATAGCTGCCGGTAACGTCGTCGCCGTGCCTGTTGCATATGCGGATATTGGCGGCCGTCACGCTTTGACTGCCGACCGTCCTGTCGAAAACGAGATCGCATGAAACTATTTTGTCGCCTTCCGCGAGCCCTTCCGTTTTCAGCGAAGACAACGGATCCGGCTCGTCTCCGTAGATCAGAGAAAGCGTCTCCGGAGTTACCGTGAGCGGGCGTCTTGCAACGCTCAGCGTGGCCTCCTGAACGCGCGTCATGCCGAAAGGATTCACCGTCTTCGCCTCGACCGTATAATCTCCCGCCGGAACGTCTCCGACAGAAGCCGCCGACGCCGCGAGAACGCTGCCGTCCGCCGAGGTCAGCGTGTAGCGAACGGTATTCAGGAAGGCCGACGTGCCGGCGTATCCGTTTTCGCCGTAAACGCTTTTTTCTGGATCCAGCCGCGAAAGATAGGCGCCGGAGAAAAACATCAGCACGAGTACGGCGGCGAATGCCGCGACGGCCGCGGCCGCGATCGCGACGCGGTGCCTTACGAGCCACCTTTTCGCTTTCAGGCGGTTCACGGCGCGTTTTTCGGTTTTTTTGACGTATTCGTCATATAGTGTCATTTTGCCGTCCATAAATCTGCATTCCGTTCAGGTTTTCCTGCTCTTCCGTCTGTCATGTCCGTGCATGCCGTGCGTGTGCGCCGCGCGTCCCGGTCGCGCATGCCTGTCGTGTGTGCATCGCAGGCCGGTCATCCGCCTGCGTCGTACAGCATATTCGCGCCACGTCCGTTCATATCTTCCCATTCGAAATAATAAGTTATCGTGTAATCGTTCAGGAGCTCCACTTCCGTATGAAATTCCGACGGCATTTCCTGATTGAGATAAACGTTCTCGCCGATCGTATAATAACCGACGCACTGCCCCGTTCCGTTGTAGACGAACATTTTCACCTCGCGCAGGATCCCCGGCTCGGAATCCGTCGTAACAGCCAGATCGCAGGACGCGTTCACCGTGCCGCCGGACGAGAAAGGTAAGACCACGTTCCTGAGGATCAATATATCGATGGAACAATCCTCGTCGAGGTGAGTGAACCGGTCCGTTTCCCCCTGAAGCTCCTCTATTCTGAACGAAGCATTACCGCTTCGCCTCACGTCCGGTTCCCGGCGGAAGGCACCCGTTCCCGCCATTATGAAAAGAACGCACAGCACGGACGCGAGTCCCGCGGCACAGCCCGCAAGAGGCAGTATCCACGATCTCATTCTCGCTTTTTCAAACGATTCCGCGGCCTTTTTAATATCGTCTCTCTGAAAATCATCTCTGCCGGCCACGGTCATTCACCTCCAGTCCTGCGGTCAAGAAACGAAGCGCATTCAGGCATGCTGCCCGCGCCGAAAGCCGCGTCCAGCTCCCGTCTGATTCCCGGCGCCTCGCGCTTCACGACGGCCGGATCGAGATTATCCAGCTTGCGGAGTATCTTCCGGCAGATCATTATATCCGCCGCCGCCGTCTCCGTGCCTCCCGCGGCAACGAACGCGGGCACGAATTTGCGGAATTGCGTAAAAGCCCTGTTTCCGAACGTGATTCCGAGGCGCGCCGCGAGATATCTGTCCAGCGCTTCGGCGCCGCTCATGAGCCTCTCCGAAACGGGATGGTCCGCGAATGCTTTTTCAAACAGTCCGGAAAGCGTTTTCGCCGTCATCGGACATTGCACGCGCGGCTCGGCCGGGAACGGGCGCGCCCGGCTGTTCAGCTCGATCACGAAAGCCCTGTCGTAGACCTTATCCGATATCGCCAGCGTCGAATCGTCGTTGTTCGCCGTCCCGGAGAACCATACGTTGTCCGACAGGGGCATCGTTCCGCCGGAGAACCGTTCCGGATCGGAGGGCCTGCTGTCCGCGGTGACGCGAACGCGCCGCGAGCTTGCGTCGGGCAGTTCAAGGAGCGAAAGAAATTCGGCGAAATAGTACTCGACACGCGCTATGTTCATTTCGTCGAGAACGACCGTGCATACGCGTCCGTCGCTGTCGGCCGTGTAAAGTCTGAACAGCAGCTCCGTTTCGGTGTAGGTGTCGGTGAATTCATTGTAGTAGCCGAGCAGATCGGTCCTGTCCTTCCATGAAGGCTGTACCGGAACGATCACGGCGGGATTTCCGGTATATTTGCCGAACGCGTAAGGGAGCGACGTTTTTCCCGTTCCGGATATTCCCTGGAGGATCGTCAGTCTGCACGCGGCCATGGCGGCAACGTACGTTCGTATAACGTCGGGCTCGTAATAGAGGCCGAGATTTCCGGCCGCGAATCCGCGAAAACCGTCGGTGAACGACGCGAGATCGACCGCGCTTTCGTTATCCGCCGCCCCGGGCTTTTCGGTTATTCGGGCCGCTTCGGGCTTTTCGGAAATCCCGCCGGCACCGGCCTTCGCGCAGCCTTTTTTGGCTTCGGAGTCGAATGCCGAAAGCCGCGGGAATCTGGCCTTTTCCTGCGTTTTCTTTTTCGCTTTTTCTTCCTTTCCGAGTCTGACGGCGGACCGGATCATCATGACCGCGAGCAACACGCAGGCCGCGTCGAGGAGTATAAATATCGCGGCGACGGCAACGGCGGCATTTTCCGGCATCATCAATATCATGTTCCAGCCAGCCGGGCTGTCGAGGCCCTTCTGCCTCGCGACAGAGGCGCACAGAAGCACTCCCGCGGCGGCAACGAGCGCGGCGGCTAACGAGTATAAGACGGAAATCACGACAGCCTTTTTCATTATCCGTTGCCCTCCGCGCAGCCGGAACCGCTGGCGCCGTCGGAACCGCTGGCACCGCCGGAACTGCTGGTGCCGTCGCCGTGCCGGCGGTATTTTTCGCGCACCTCGCGGCGTATGCGGCGTCTGTTCAGCGCCCATTGACGTTTGAAATATTCGTCGAAGGCCTTTTTTTCGCGTTCAAGCCCGACGAACGAGTCTCTGTCCGTTATATCCGCGCAAGCGTCAGCGGCTTCGGAAGCCGCGCCGAGCAGTCCCGCCGCGCGAAGCCGTCCGGCAAGCAGCGTCATCGCCTCGTCCGTTCTTTTCCGAAGCTCATCCATCTCGCGTCTGTGCTCCTCGCGTTCGGCCCCGAGCCGGCATTCGTTTTCCTTCCTGAGCCTCGCTTCTGTTTCCGTTATTTTCCTTACAGCCGTTTCGTGCGCCTGCCTCGCCTCGGACGACAGTCTTTCGTTTTCCTCCGCAGCGGCGGCGGCTTCCGCCTCGGCGGCGCGTTTTCCCGCAAGAAGCGCGTCCCGCTCCGACGCGGTCTCCTCCAGCATACGGCTCAAAGCGATATAAGCCTCTTCCAGCTTCCTTTCGTATTCGCCGCCGGCCGGCTCCCGGGCATCGCCGGAAAACCTCTCGCGTATCCGCCGCAGTTCCCCGGCGTAAAAATCGGCTTTCTCACGCTCGGCGGCGGCCTTTTCCGTTTCGTATTCTTCCTTCCGCTCGTCCCAGCTCCCGAAGGCGCTCTGGTAAGCGGCGAAAAGCTGAGCCTCGGCGAGCGCGCGGAAAATTTCCATTTCTTCCCGGTCAGGCCTGATCTCGCCGGATTCCTCTCGCTCCGTTTCAAATCCAGGGCCAACGTAATTTGTCAGATATGAATACAATTCGAATACGGCAGCGAATTCGACGTTGCTTTTGATAATATTCGTTCTTACGACCGGCGGCCTCAGCGGCGGAGCCGCCGAGACTCTTCTCATAAGCGGCGTGGCGGCGAGGGCTTCGAGCTCCCCTTCGAGCTCTCCGATCCTTTTGAGTATCGAGTTTATCTCCGCGGTTCTCGCTTCCGATCCGCTCCTGCTCCTTTCGGAGATCTCAAGCTCGTATTCGGCGTTTTCGTTTTCATTTCCGCCACTGCGCCCGATGCTGATCCTGATGCCGCTCCCCTTCGAGGCCTTTTTTATCTCGCTGTTTCTGAGAGCCGTGAAATTTTTTGCGAACGTCAGCACCATATACAGAAACCGGTTTTCGTACACGGCATATTCGTCGTCGTTTTCGGTCACGTATATCTCTTCCGGGATCACCCTGTCGTCGCTTATTTCTTTTATAACGTTGCTGCGGCGGGCGAGATGCTCCACGGATTCTTTGGAAAAGCGTTTCGCCCTGTCTATCCGGACGACTTCGCCTTCTTTTTTGATGAGGCTTCGCGACTGCTCGATGGCTTTTCGCAGGTGGACGGCGCCGTCTTCGATTTTTTCTATCCAGTCGGTGTCAACGCGGCATCGCTGCCTCACGGCGCTGATCTTTTCCGAGCCTTCGCCGCGCTCGGAAAACGCTCCCGCCAGCGCGCGCCCGTTTCCGCCGTCGCGGGACAGCTCCAGAAGGCGCATGAGCAGCATATACGTCGCAGCGCTTCTGCTGTATCCGCCGAAGCCGGCTTCTCCGCCAAATCCGCCGCCTCCGCCGAAGCAGCCGCCCGCGTATTGTCCGCGCCGCCCGTGCATTTCGCCTTTTCCGCGTTTTCCGCCGTCAGATCCTCCTGCCATACCGTATCAGCTCCTGATATAGCGCGAAATGAATTCTTCGCAAAGCGGCATCGTTCCCTTTCCGAACAGCTCTCCGAGCCGGCCGAGCAGTTCTCCGGCGGCCGCCTCCACAAATACCGGATTCTGGTTTTCGAGCCTGCGAAGAACTTTTCTGCTCACGATGACGTCAACGGCTTCGTTTTCCGGGCCTCCCGCGGCGAGATAGACCGGCACGAATTTTTCGATCTGACGCATTATTCTGTTGCCGAACGTGATATGCATTTTTTCGTTCAGAAATCTGTCGAGTTCTTCGACGTTACGCCTCATTTCCGCCGATACGGAATACGTGTCGAGCGCGTTCCTGAAAAGAGAATCGAGCTGTGCAAATGAGATCCGCGTCTGCCCGGGGTCTTCGGCGGCGAACGGACTTGCCCGCCTGCTCAGCTCGAGGACCATCGCGCGGTCGTAAACCTTGTCCGAAATCGCGAGCGTGGAATCGTCGTTGTTTGCGGTTCCGACGAACCACACGTTTTCGGGTATGAGCAGCTTTCCTTCTTTCAGTAGGCGCGGGTCGCTTTCCCTGCGGGAGGCAACGACCTCGATCTGTCTCGCGGACGGGTCCGGCAGCTCGAGCAGCGACAGGAATTCGGCAAAATAGTATTCGACGCGGGCAATGTTCATCTCGTCGAGGATAACGGTGAACACGTCGCCGCAAAGGTTGGCTTCGTACAGCTTGTAGAGGAGCTCGGTCTCGGTGAACGTGTTCGTGAATTCGTTGTAATATCCGAGCATGTCCGTCTTGTCCTTCCACGACGGCTGTACGGGAACAACGGCCGCCTCGCGCTTTACGAATTTGCCGAACGCGTACGGCAGCGACGTTTTTCCGGTGCCGGAGATTCCTTCGAGTATGATCAGCTTCGTGACGGCCAACGACGATACGTACGCTCTGACGGTTCTTTCGTCGTAATACAGGCCCATCGCGGCCGCGGCGTAGTTTCTGAAATCCGTACACAGGCGTTCGAGGCTTACGGCGCCGACGTTTCCGGCTTTAATCGCATTGTGATTTTCCGCTTTCCCGCGCGGGAACTGCTCGTCGAGCTGGCAGAGGCGGCTGAAGCGCTTTTTTGTCTGCCTGAGCTTTTTTTCTTTTTCGCGGCTTTTCACGTCGCGCGCGTTTCGGATAATTATGAGAGCCATTATGACGATAACCGATATCGTCAATATGACGGCGTAAGTCAATACCGCCCCGTGCGATGTGAGCGCGTTCCATAGATTGCCCGCCGCAATATTGATATTATCACCAATGCATACATTCATTTTGCGTCCACGCGCCTTTCATCGTTTGTTAAATTATACGCTTTCAGGCCGCGGCAGTCAATATCGATGCAACGGGGGACTGCAACGGGGGACAGACCCCGGTTTCGACCCTGTCCCCACCGGGGTGCAACGGGGGACAGACCCCCGTTTCGATCCTGTCCCTACCGGGGTGCAACGGGGGACAGACCTCCGTTTCGACCCTGTCCCCACTAAGGGCGAAACGGGGGACAGACCCCCGTTTCAGACTCTGCTCCGCCGCCGGGCTCATCGGCTTCGGCGGCAAGCAGGTCAAAAAAAACAGGCGACCCGCGTCGCCTGCTTTCATAAATATTATCCCAAAAAACTCAAGCCAGCTCGATGATAGCCATCGAAGCGGCATCGCCGCGGCGGGCGCCGGTCTTGTAGATGCGGGTGTAGCCGCCCTTGCGATCCTTGTACTTCACGGCGATGTCGTCGAAAAGCTTGTTAAGGACTTTGTTCTCGCTGCCGTCGGCGCTCTTCGTCTTATAGATCCAGGAAGCGGCCTGCTTTCTGGCGGCGAGGCGGGAAGGCTTGTCGACGCGGACCAGCTCAGTGGTGATCTCGCGATCGGCGAACTTGGTGAACTTGCGTCCGTTCTTGGACGTGGCAACCACGGTCAGCTTCTTGCCCTTCGAATCAACCGGGACCCTGCTGACCTTGACCTGCTTCGTTTCAAAATTATCGGCTTCTTTAACCGCGGAAGTGATCAGACGCTCAACGATGCTCTGTACCTCTTTCGCGCGCGCTTCGGTAGTGACGATTCTGCCATTTTCCAGAAGTGACGTCGTAAGGCCTCTGAGGATGGCTTTTCTCTGATCGGCTTTGCGGCCTAACTTTCTGTATGCCATGATTTATTTACCTCCAATATTATTCACTCGTTTTCAGCGAAAGCCCCATGGAGTTAAGCTTAAGAATAACTTCCTCGAGAGACTTTCTGCCAAGGTTACGGACCTTCATCATCTCATCTTCCGTCTTATTGACAAGATCGCCCACCGTATTTACGTTGGCTCTCTTGAGGCAATTAAACGAACGGACGGACAGGTCGAGGTCGTCAATGCTCATATCAAGATATCCGCCGTCAACGTCGGCAGACGCGCTGTCGACCGCCATCTCGCGAACGGGTCTGGGAGAATTCAGATCCATGAACAGCTGAAGCTGGTCAACGAGGATCTGCGCGCTCTGCCCTATGGCCTCCTTCGGCGTAAGGGCTCCGTTCGTCCAGACCTCGAGAGTAAGCTTATCGTAGTCGATAATATTGCCGACGCGGGTAGGCTCGACGAAATAATTGACCTTCTTCACGGGCGAAAAGATCGAATCGATCGGGATAACGCCGATGGCCATATTGTCCGTCTTGTTCCTGTCCGCGCTTCTCCAGCCTGTGGACGTCCCGATCTCCATCTGGATGTCGATCGCCCCGTCACCGTTGAGAGTGCAGATATACTGCTCGGGATTGAGTATCTCGACGTCCGCGTCGCATACGATATCCTGCGCGGTTACGACGCCGCGCTCGCTCGCCTTGAGATAGACCGTCTTGTTCCCTTCGGAGTAGAGCTTGAAGCAAACGCTCTTGATATTGAGCACGATCTCCGTAACGTCCTCGACGACGCCGGGTATAGTAGAAAACTCGTGACTTACACCTTCAATTTTTACGTTCAGAGCAGCCGACCCCGGAAGCGACGACAAAAGTATTCTTCTTAATGAGTTACCCAGTGTGATGCCA
>CADBOE010000072.1 GCA_902796205.1 uncultured Ruminococcus sp.
AATATTGCTTTATCATTTGTATCACCCGTATGAAGGATATACATTATTGCAGTTCCTTTGTCAAATTTTTCATGCGTGAGCCCTGGGGAGGGCGATGGCCGTCCGACTGCCCGGAATGCTCCGGAGTGCTCCGCCGTTCAGATGTTATTTTCGGCCTCCCGACTTCCGGATCGATCGCTTTATTGCGGCGAAGGTTTCCTCGCTTATATAGTGCTCCACACGGCAGGCGTCCTCCGCGGCCACTTTCTTGCTCACACCGATCGAAATAAGGAGATCCGTTATCGTCGTGTGCCTGTCGTATATCTCCTCGGCGATCGATCTTCCGGCGTCGGTCAGCTTAATATTGCCGGCGTCGTCGATATTTATCATTCCTTCGTCATGCAGAAGGTGGATGGCCCTGCTGACCGACGGCTTGGAGTAATTCATGTGCTCCGCGATATCGACGGCTCTGACGGAGTCGGACTTTCTGGAAAGTACGTATATCGTTTCAAGATACATCTGGCCTGATTCCTGAATAGCCATGCGATCACCTCAAGATTATTTTCTACGATTATATCAGTTCGTGACAGATTGCGCAACTTAAACCGCGGCGCGGCGCCGACCTGCGCCTGCCGGTGGATCCGGATCGTGTGACGTCAGTCCCGACGTCAAGCACACTCGCTCTGACGTCAATCGCTCCCGCTGCGACGTGGCACCGGAGCAGTAACGGCGGTCCTGCTCCGCTTTCATGCGCCCGTTCCGTCCGCGGAAACGATGGATTCGAACAGCTTCGTTATTTCTCCGTCGTCTACCGTCCGCCTTTCGATCAGCGCGTCTGAGAGCTTTATGACTGACTCGCCGTGCGTGCGGAGAAGCTCGCATGCACGCTCCCACTGCGCTTTCATTATGGCGCTGACTTCGTCGAACAGAACGGAACTGTCCCCGGCGCCCTTAAGGAAACGGGCGGCAAAGCCGAGCCCTGACATGCCGTTGTCCTCGACCATCGAACGGACGAGCTCCGTCGCCGACTTCAGGTCGGACGAACCGCCGTCCGAATACGCGCCCAGAAATTCCTTTTCCGCGGCCAGTCCGGCGAGCAGCACGCATACCGCGTTCTCGTAATCGGCGGCCGTACGCAGATGCTGCAGGCGAGGCTCGTGCTGAACGTATCCGAGGACTCCGCCGGCCGACGTTTCCACCGTGATGCGCTTTATGGTATCTCCGGCATTCAGCAGATATCCGGCAAATGCGTGCCCCGACTCGTGTATGGCAACGCGGCGTTTTTCGGATTCACGGATATTCTCGGGAAGGATCATCAGCTCGTTGTTCGGAAGAAATTCTATGATCTCGGCGATCTCCGGTATGCTGTCGCGTCCGATCCTTCCCAGATCGGGATCTGACAGCGTCGAACGCTTCTGCAGAGTAAGCTGGTAGAGCTTGTCGACGAAGCGGCCGTTGCCGAGATTCTCGACATTGTGAAAATACTGCATTATCTGCCTGATCTTCGGGCGGCAGTCCTCGTCGGGATCCAGCCTGCTCCGGCGCATTTTCATGAAGAACATTTCGGTGAGCTCGTCCTCGGAATAATCCTCGAAATGAAACGTATATCCGATGCGGGAGGCGATGCCGGGGTTCGAATTGATGAAACGCGTCATCTCCGCCTTGTAGCCGGCGAAAATGATGACCAGATTGTCGCGCTTGTCCTCCATCGCCTTGACGAGGGTGGCGACGGCCTCTTCGCTGTACGAATCGTTTCTGTCCGACGGGGACAGGGAATAGGCTTCGTCGATGAACAGGACGCCGCCCAGCGCCTTTTCAATCACGGCGTACGTCTTCGGAGCCGTCTGGCCGAGGTATTCACCTACGAGATCCTTCTTTTCGCACTCGACGAGCTTGTTTTCGCGAAGGATGCCGACGTCGTACAGAGCCCTCGCTATGAGCCTCGCGACCGTCGTCTTGCCAGTGCCGGGATTTCCTGTGAAAACCATATGCATGTTCGACGCTTTCAGCTCGATGCCGTTGTCCGCCGCCGCCTGACGGTAGCGGGCGAAATCGTAGAATCTGCGCACCGCGGCCTTGATCTGATCGAGTCCGATGAGCTGATCGAGCTCCTCCATGAAATTGCGGCGCTTGACCCCGGAAAGGTCGCTCGGGAACGCAAATTGCTTTTTCTGGATCATATAATTCGCCGTATATTCCGCCAGCGACCTGTTCCTGAACGGGAAGGCGCCGATGTTGAACGTGAAATATTCCTTAAACTGCTCTTTTGCGTCCGGGGGAAGGGGAGCTGGAAGCTTTCCGGCGACGAGTCCGGCGAACGTTTCGTATATCTCGTCGATGGATTTGTCCTTTATCACGACTTTATTGTCGTTGAAAAATACGCCGAGAGACGGGGCGAGACCGAGAAATTCGGCGATATCGTTTTCGCTTCCGGCGAGCAATATAAAACGTCTCATCCGGAATTCGGATATCTCGGCTATGAAATGCTCCGCCTGCCGCCTGGCCGGGTCGCCGTAATCGTTCGGCGCCGATCTGTACGCTTTGGTGAATTCGGAAAGACCGGTTATGAGATAGACCGTATCGTCCTGAAGACCGGTATATTTCATCGGCATGTATCTCGGATGCGAATCGACCGTGGCGAGCTCCTGCATCAGATCCATGGCCGTATATTTCGAATACGTGTTCGGTATTCCGAAGCGGAGCTGCAGCGTCTCGGCGATCTTTCTGACCGTCTCCGAAACCTCCCTGCGGTCGTTGCCCGCGACGTAGCCGTAATAGCTCCCGCCCTGTATCTCCGGCGTGGCTGCCTCGGATGCCTTTATCCTCGCGTAGTACGCTCTGTACTGCGCGGGCGTTTCGAGCAGCTTCAATATCATGAGATAGCGCATCTTTTCGGTATCCTCGCGCGAATAACGCTGGGCGACCGTATTGCTCAGACTGCTCGCAATGAACGAGTTCAGCGCCTGATCCTTCCAGTTTTCATACCGGCCGTAGGCGATCTTCGTATTGACGTAATCGGTCATTTTCAGCGGAAAATCGGGCTCGTCCGAATAACTGAGATCGTATTCGTATTCGTCGATCTTTTTCCGGATCGCGTCGATCCGTTCGGACGGCATCACCGGAAGCTCGTCCGCGTCCTTTTCGAGCGGCGGCAGAGGGCGTTTGAAATTAAGAAAACCGTCCACCTCGTCCTTGTTTTTGAAATATTCCTGTCTCTGGCGGATGAATTCCTCCGGGTGATATTGCTGCAGATATTTGTAATACGCGGCCAGCGCCGGTCTGCACGGAAGACCGCGGTTGCATATCCTGCAGTTCCAGTCTTTCCGCACGGACGTTTCCGTGTCCTTCAGAACGAGCGTGCAGGGGAGGAAAAACGAATACTCACGCTCCGGATCGATCCACATCGCGTTGTTTTTCGCGGAAAGATCGAACGGATTGCCCTCCTGGTGCGCGTTCGCCGGAAATGCGTCCGAATCGCACATTATCCTGTTGAAAACGATCACCACGTCGCCGTCCTCGTCCGTCTCCTCCCTGAGGACCACGGCCTCGGCGCATTCCTTCACCCATTGCATCATCTGCGCCGGGATCATGCTGAAATCCTCGCGCATCTTCCAGTCCGTCACGCTGAGCGGTCTGCTTTTGTTTTCCTTCGTTTTTCTGGTCTCTTCGTTGCCGTTCGTATCCATATCTGCCACTGCTCCGGTAAAATGATTTTTGCGGTTGTTCACGTTCAATAGTTCACGTTCGATAGTTCACGGCGGCAATTATACAACATGCGCTTTTCCGTTGCAACGTGAGAAGTATTCGGGTATAATTGGCGTATCATAAAACCACGGAGGTAATTCGATGTCCAAAGGATTCAGAGGAGGCTTCGGCCAGAAAAGCGGCGGCGGGAACAATATGCAGAAGATGATGCAGCAGGCGCAGCAGCTCCAGAGAGAGATGGAGAAGGAACAGGCGGCATTGTCCGAAACGGAATTCGAGGGTACCGCCGGCGGCGGAATGGTCAGGCTGACCATGAACGGCGCGCACAAAGTGACGGCGATAGAGATAAAGCCGGAGGTCGTTGACCCCGACGACGTGGAGATGCTTCAGGATCTTATCGTGGCGGCGTTCAACGATTGTTCGGAGAAGATCGAGGCCGCGAGCGAGGAGAAAATGGGGAAATACACCCAGGGACTTCCTTTCTGACGCGTCCGGAGCCGTGATATGAGCGTTTACGGTGCGTCGGTCACTAAACTGATCGAAAAATTTGAATCTCTTCCGGGCGTCGGACACAAAAGCGCGGAGAGGATGGCCTTTTTTCTGCTGAGAAAAAGCGAGGATGAGGTGCGCGATTTCGCCGAGGCAATTTTTGATGCAAGAAAGCATCTCCGGTTCTGCTCCGTGTGCCAGAATATGTCCGACAAGGAAACGTGCGATATCTGTTCGAATGCGTCGCGCGACAGATCGGTCATCTGCGTCGTTCAGGAGCCGAGGGACGTGCAGGCGATTGAACGGTCGAGGGAATTTTCCGGAACCTACCACGTGCTTCACGGAGCCATTTCGCCCATGAACGGGATCGGCCCCGACGATATACGCATAAAGGAGCTGCTTTCGCGGCTCGACGGAAGCGTGAAAGAAGTGATCGTCGCGACAAATTCCGACGTCGAAGGAGAGGCGACGGCAATGTATATCGCCCGCCTGATAAAGCCGCTCGGGGTCAGAGTCACTCGCATAGCGAGGGGACTTCCCGTGGGAGGGGATCTCGAGTACGCCGACGACGTTACGCTCGGCGCGGCGCTTCAGCACAGAGTGGATATTTAACAGTGGATCTTTAATAGTGGATATTTGATAAAATGATTCGGCACAGACCGGATGTTAATACAATACTACGGTAAAATAATACGGATGAAATTACACGGATGAGTTGATACGGAGGGAATATGGCTGATTCCGGAGATTACAGATTCGCGGGAAGACCGCTCAAAATAATCCATTCGTTCGGTTTTTCACGCGGCGACTGCAGGGAAAAGCGCGAACAGATCATAGACGGAGCGCTCGACCGGATTTACAGAATGGGCTACGGCGGGATCGTTACGAACGTTGATACCGATCTCTACCTCGAAAGCGCGGAAAACTGGGAGTCGCTCAGGTACGTCGTACGCCGCGCCGCCGGGATCGGATTCCGGGTATGGCTTTACGACGAGCACGGCTACCCGAGCGGGGGCGCCGGAGGTATAACGCTTCGCGACAATCCCGAATACGAGGCTCTCGCTCTGTGCGAGGTGACGGAGAACGGAAAGCCGGGGGAGCGCGTCGTGATCGGGCTTCCGCGCGGGCACATGCATTTCGTGCGCACGGGCAATGAAGTCGAATTCACGAGCGGGAGAGTCGTCGTTGCCGCCGATGAAAGCGGCACGGGCCGGGCGTTCGCCGTGAAGCGCGTTTACGAGGGGACTCACGCTGAACACAACGTACACGAATCGAGACGGTACGTAAACGTACTGAATGAAGAAGCGGTAAGAGCTTTTATCCGCAATACGTACGAAGCTTACGTGAGGGAGCTCGGACCGCTTTTCAAATACGTTGAGGCGATATTTACGGACGAGCCGTCCATAATGGCCGCGTATATTAACGCCGGCCTTTATCCCGGCAGGGTGCGCGACGAGTTCGACGATACGCTGCCGCTCTACCCGATAGTCGTCTGGGACGGGATGCTTCCGGAAAAATACAAGGAAAAATGGGGAGAGGATCTCATGCCGAAGCTCGGCGATCTGTTCGGACCGCGCACCGACGCGAACGCCGTTACGAGATACCGCTTCTTTTCCGTTACGTCCGATATGTTCGAAAACGCGTATTTCAGGCAGATCGCCGATTTCTGCGTGAACGCGGGAACAAAATTTTCGGGTCACGTGCTGCTTGAGGAGGAGATACTTCATCATCCCGTTTTCGAAGGCAATATATTCCGCTTCACCGGCCATATGGGCGTTCCGGGCATAGATATGCTGACGACCGTTCCCGAAAACGTGCTGCGGCAGGCGCCTACGCCTAAGCTGGTTTCTTCCGCGGCGCACTGGAACGGACTCACCGAAGTGATGTCGGAAGTGTCCGGACATATGGAAGGAGCGTTCAGAAGGCCCTTCGGGACGAAGGAAATGATGGGCTCGGTGGCGCTCCAGCGCGCTCTCGGCGTGACTGTTTTCACTTCTTATTACAGCGATACGGCCGTGCCGGAAGACGAGTTTATCCATTTTTCGGAATTTACCGGAAATATAGGCCGCTTCCTGCAGGGGGGGAAGACCTCCACTCACAGGGTATTGCTGCTTTATCCGATAGAGGCCGCGCAGGCTGCCACGTCGGGAAGCGGCGCGCAGCTCGGTGAAAGGGAACATACGGAAGGCGAACGCCGGCTTGAGGAGTCCTGGCAGAGGCTGAACAGAAAGCTGCTGCTTTCGGGGCTCGAATACGAATGCGTCGATCTCCGCGGACTTTCCGGTGAGGCTTGCGCCGGGGACGGTCTGATAACCGACCGCTCCGGAAATACGTATGCCGCGCTTGTCTGCCCTTATACTGATTTCGACGATCCCTGCCTGATGCCGGAGATTGCGGAGAAGCTTGAAAAAGGCGGGGTCAGGGTGTTCATGGACGCGGACGGAAACGAAGAAAGCGCCGCGGAGCTTGTTTCCGGTCTGGCTTCGTATCTCGCTTCCCTGAAGACGCCGGTGCTTCCCGTCATCGAATATTCCGACGGAGAAAGCGGTGAGCCTCAGCTGATAGTTACTTCTCTGAAGGACGCTTCATGCTATGAGCTGGCCTACCTGATCGTTAATTATACCGACAGGCCTTTTGAAGGCCGGATAGCGCTGAACGTTCCGGACGGCGTACGCGTAACTTCAGGTGACAGGGCGGTCATGATGGACCCCGACGACGGGGTTTTCAGATACGCCGGCGAGGCAAACGAAGACAGAAAACTGTATATAGATGCAAAATTGCGTCCCATGGGTGCTCTTTTGGCGGGCTTCAGGAGAAAGGAATGATGGCAGTATGGGTTTTCCGGCAAACATCAGAGCGGTTATTTTCGATATGGACGGTGTGCTCGTTGATTCCGAGCCCGCGATGTACAAGGCTTCGATAGCCGGCCTTCGCGAATTCGGAATAGAGGCGCGGGCGGAGGACTTCAAGCCTTTTGTAGGCACGGGCGAGAGGAGCTTTATCGGAAACGTTGTGCGCCTTCACGGCGGAGAATATCACGACGGCATGAAGGACAGGGTGTATGAGATATATTGCAGGGATATCGACCGCGAGATCGTACGGTTTCCAGCCGTCGTGCCGGCGATAGAAGCTCTTAAGAAGGCCGGCATTCTGCTCGGGATCGCCTCCGCCGCGGATGCGGTGAAGGTCAACGCGAACATACGCGCGGCGGGACTCGACGCCCGCGATTTCGGGGCCATCGTGAAGGCCGGAGACGTCGGGAAGCTGAAGCCCGCTCCGGATATATTTCTCAAAGCCGCATCGATTCTCGGCGTCGAGCCGGAGCAGTGCATAGTTTGCGAGGACGCGGAAAACGGCGTAAGAGCCGCAAAGGCAGGCGGCATGTACTGCCTCGGGATAACGAGCACGTTTCCGCCGGAAAGGCTGACCGAACTGGGAGCGGACCGGACGGCTCCGGATATAGGAGTTCTGCACGAGCTCGCAGATCTTGTTCAGGAAAAACGGAAAGAAAGATGACTGACCGTTAAAAGCGGACCGGCTGACTTTAACAAAACCGCGGCAGCTTCGGGCTGACCGCGGTTTTTTGTCTGGCCGTTATTCCGGCCTTGTGACGGCCGGGTGCCGGGGAAGTTGGATCATTCGACGTCCTTGATCGAGAAGTCCATTCTGCCCTGCTTGTCGAGACCGATATATTTGATGCGGACGACGTCTCCGACGTTGACCACGTCTTCGGTGCGCTCGACGCGGTATTTGGCGAGTCTCGAAATGTGGACCATGCCTTCCTTTCCGGGGAGGTATTCAACGAAAGCGCCGAACGCCATCGTTTTCGTTACCTTGCCCTCGAACACCGTGCCGACTTCGATGTCTCCGGTGATGCCCTTGATGATCTCCATCGCCTTGTTCGCCGCTTCCTCTTCGACAGCCGCCACGTAAATTGTGCCGTCGTCGTTGATGTCGATCTTTACGCCGGTCTCGTCGATGATGCGGTTGATGACCTTTCCGCCGGTGCCGATGACGTCGCGGATCTTGTCGGGATCGATCTTCATCTGATACATCTTGGGCGCGTACTTGGACAGGTGATCTCTCGGCTCGGAGATGCAGGGAAGGATGACCTCGTTCAGGATGCGTTCGCGGCCGGCGTGCGTAAGCTCGAACGCCTGGCGGATGATCTCGTAGGAAAGACCCTGCACCTTTATGTCGACCTGAATGGCGGTAATGCCTTTTTCGGTTCCGGCAACCTTGAAGTCCATGTCGCCGAAGAAGTCCTCGATCCCCTGGATGTCCATAAACGTAACGAAATCGTTCTCGTCGTCGGGGTTAGTTACCAGTCCGGCGGAAATGCCGGTGACGGGGCGCTTGATCGGCACGCCGGCGTCCATGAGGGCGAGGGTGGAGCCGCATACGCTGCCCTGCGATGTGGAGCCGTTTGACATAAGCACCTCGGAAACGAGTCTAATGGCGTACGGGAATTCCTCCTCGGAAGGAATGACGGGCTCGAGAGCTCTTTCGGCGAGCGCGCCGTGACCGATCTCTCTGCGTCCGGGGCCTCTCGAAGTCTTCGCTTCGCCTACGCTGTAAGCGGGGAAGTTATAGTGATGCATATAGCGCTTGGAGTCCTCGAGGTCGATGCCGTCCATCTTCTGGATATCGGACATGGGACCGAGCGTGGCGACGGTCAGCACCTGTGTAAGACCTCTCTTGAACAGACCCGAACCGTGCGTCCTGGGCAGGAGGCCGACTTCCGCGCTGAGCGGACGGATGTCGTAGAGGCCGCGGCCGTCAACGCGCTTGTGATCTTTGAGAATGCCTTCGCGAACGATGCTCTTTTCGAGCTTATATACGGCCTCGCCGATCTTCGCTTTCGCGTCGGGATATTTTTCGGCGAGCGCCTCGACGGTCTTTTTGGTGAGAGCGTCAATCTTCGCGTCGCGCTCGGGCTTGTCCGCGGTGTACACGGCTTCCTTCAGCTCGCCGTAGATGAGAGCCTTGACGTCGTCGACTATCTCGTGAGGCACTTCGGCGGACTTGTAAGAGAATTTTTCTTTTCCGATCTCGGCGCGGATTCCTTCGATGAATTCGCAGATCTTCTTGATCGTGCCGTGTCCTTTGATTATGGCGTTCAGCATGACGTCGTCGGGAACTTCCTGCGCGCCTGCTTCGATCATGCAGATCTTTTCCTTCGTTCCGGCGAGGGTAACGTACATTTTGCTGCGTTCTCTCTGGGCGGCGTTGGGATTGATCACGACCTGGTCGTCAACGAGGCCGAGCACGATTCCTCCGATCGGTCCGTTGAACGGGATGTCCGAAACGGTGAGCGCGGCGGAGGTACCGATCATGGCGGCAATTTCGGGAGAATTGTCCTGGTCGACCGACATGACCGTGTTGATAACGACGACGTCGTTTCTCAGGTCTTTCGGGAACAGCGGACGGATGGGGCGGTCAATGACTCTCGAGGTCAGAATGGCCTTTTCCGAAGGCTTTCCTTCTCTTTTGATAAAACCGCCGGGGATCTTTCCGACCGAGTAGAGTTTTTCCTCGTAGTCAACGCTGAGGGGGAAGAAGTCGATGCCTTCTTTGGGTTCTTTCGAGGCCGTGGCCGTTGAGAGGACAACGGTGTCGCCGTACCTTACGAGGCACGAGCCGTTCGCCAGCTGGGCGACTTTTCCGAATTCGAGCGTGAGAGTGCGGCCTGCAAGCTGCGTGGTAAATGTTCTGTACATATTTTTTCCTTTCCGAAGCTGAGGCGGTAGCATGTAGATTCTGCGTTCCGGCACGGGAGCCGGCCGCTGTGAGCTGAAACGCCGGAGCGTACAATCTACGCCCTACAGCCACATCTTCTTGAAAAATTATTTATTTACAAAAGCGAGACCCCTTGCGGAGCCTCGCTTAAGTATGCGCGATTATTTTCTGAGACCGAGTCTTTCTATCAGCGAACGGTAGCGGTCAACGTCGATCTTCTGCAGATAAGAGAGAAGTCCGCGTCTGTGTCCTACCATGATAAGAAGTCCGCGTCTTGAATGATGGTCTTTCTTGTGGGACTCGAGATGCTTGTTGAGCTCGTTGATGCGCTCGGTGAGCAGAGCGACCTGAACCTCGGGCGAACCGGTGTCGCCTTCCTTGAGTCCGTAGGTTTTGATGATTTCCTGTTTTCTTTCCTTCGTCATTGTAAAGGTCTCCTTTTATTGTAAATTCGCCTGCATCCGGGAAAAGGTCGGAGCGTCCGTGATCCAGGAAGCGGCATACCCGGGAATTATAGCGCCTTTTTGTAATGGTGTCAAATGTATTTTTCGCCGTGGGTGCAACGGGGGACAGACCACTGTTTCGGCCTTGTCCCCGCCGTTGGCGCAACGGGGGACAGACTCCGGTTTTCCTGAGCGGTTTCAGCCGCATTTTGAGAAAAATGCCGTTTGCGGCTGAAAATCTTGGAGCGGTTTCAGCCGCATTTTGAGAAAAATACCGTTTGCGGCTGAAAATCTTGGAGCGGT